>JBGQKM010000083.1:0-19662 GCA_041499515.1 Planctomycetia bacterium
CACGATCGCCCACGCGATCGAGCCGCCTGCGCCCCAAGCCGACGCCTCCGGTCGCCGCGTGCAGTTGGCGCGGTGGATCGTCGATCGCCGCAACCCGCTGACGGCCCGCGTGATGGCCAATCGGCTATGGCAGCATCACTTTGGCGAAGGCCTGGTGCGCACGCCCGATAATTTCGGGGCCTTGAGCAGCCCTCCCACGCATCCGGAGCTGCTCGATTGGCTGGCCAGCGAACTGGTGGACGGCGGCTGGCGACTGAAACGGCTGCACAAACAAATCATGTTGTCCAGCGCGTATCAAATGGACTCGGTGCATCGGCGCGAAGGGGAATACGCACAAGTGGATTTTGCCAACCAGCGATGGTGGCGCGCGAACCGTCATCGCCTGGAGTCCGAGCCGCTGCGCGACGCCATGCTGGCGGTGAGCGGACAATTGAATCCGCAAGCCGGCGGGCCGAGTTTTTATCCGCCGGCGAGCAAGGAAGCGCTCGAGGGGCTCTCGAAAAAAGGGGCCGAGTGGGGCACTTCGCCGCCTGAGCAGCAGCGCCGCAGAAGCATCTACATGATGACCAAGCGCTCGCTGCTATTGCCGCTGATGACGACGTTCGATTTTAGCGACACGACGCAGCCCTGCAGCCAGCGCAATGTGTCGACCGTGGCGCCACAGGCGCTGGCGCTGTTGAATAACGAATTCGTCCACCAGCAGAGCGGCGCACTGGCTGCGCGCGTGCTGGGCGAAGCGGGCGAGGATCTGGCGGCGCAGGTCGAGCGCGCCTGGTGGCTGGCGCTGGCGCGACCTCCGGCCGATGACGAACGCGCCGCGGCGCTAGTGCACCTGGCCAAACAGGCACAACATTTAACAACGCGCGCTTCCCAGGAAGGTAAACCAATCGGCCAACACGAGGCTCGGCGTCAGGCGCTGGCCTCGCTGTGCCACGTGTTGTTCAACCTGAACGAGTTCATTTATGTCGATTGATCCGCGCGACAAGTTGGATGTCCACTGCGGCCGCACAAACGGCTTGCGCCTGTTTCCCTGTGGGCAGACGCGGCGCGAGTTCGTGTGGGAGATGGGCGCCGGGTTCGTCGGCCTGGCGCTATCGGGCCTGCTGGGCGATGACGGGTTTTTTGCGCGGCACGCGGTCGCGGCCGAGACGCCGCGCGGCGAGAACCCGCTGGCGCCCAAGCCCGCACATTTCGCCGCCCCGGCCAAGTCGTGCATCTTCCTGATGATGAACGGCGGGCCGAGCCACGTCGACACCTTCGATTACAAGCCTAGCCTCAAGAAATACGCCGGCCAGCCGCTGCCGCCCGACAAGCAGTTCACCAACTCGGGCAATCGCAAGATGGGCTACCTGACGCCGGCGGCGCGAGAATTTCGCCCCGGCGGACAAAGCGGGCTGATGATTTCCGATTACTTTCCGCGCGTGCGCGAACATGCCGATAAGCTGGCGCTGCTGCGATCGTGTCATACCGACAGCCATGCACACGGCTCGGCCCTGGTGGCGATGAACACCGGCAGCATATTCATCGGCCGGCCGTCGTTGGGCTCGTGGGCCGTGTATGGCCTGGGCACGCTGAATCAGAACCTGCCGGGCTACGTGGCGATCATGGATAAACGGGGCGGGCCCATCAGCGGGCATCCCAACTGGTCGAGCGGTTTCATGCCGGCCAGCTTTCAAGGCACGCTCTTCCGGCCGGTCGGTGAACCGGTGCTCGATCTGCGCGGCCCGTTGGATGGCCCGACGCAACGCGAGCAACTCGATCTGCTGGCTCGACTGAATCAACAGCATTTGGACCAGCGAGCCGGCGCAGCCGAGTTGGCCGCGCGCGTGCAGAGCTATGAATTGGCCTATCGCATGCAAGCCGAGGCGCCCGAGGCGGTCGACCTGACTCAGGAAGATCAAAAAACGCTCGACATGTACGGCGTCGGCGCCGCGCCGACCGACGAGTTCGGCCGCAATTGCCTGGTCGCCCGACGGCTGGTCGAGCGCGGCGTGCGGTTCGTGCAACTCTATTCGGGTGGCGGACATCTGGAAGACACCTGGGACGCGCACGAAAGCGTGGAAAAAAATCACGGCAAACACGGCGCCGAGGTCGACCAGCCGATTGCCGCTCTGTTGACCGATCTGGAGCGGCGCGGGCTGCTGCAAAGCACGCTGGTTCTGTGGGGCGGCGAATTCGGCCGCATGCCGTTTGCCGAAGGCGTCGGCGCGCCGGGTCGAAATCATAACCCGTACGGCTTCACGATGTGGCTCTCCGGCGGCGGCGTGAAAGGGGGAACGTCCTATGGCGAAACCGACGAGTTCGGATTCGCCGCGGTGGAAAACAAGGTCCACCTGCACGATCTGCACGCCACGCTGCTGGCCCTGTTGGGCATGGACCACGAGCGGCTGACGTATTTCCATCAAGGTCGCGAGGAACGGCTGACCGACGTGTTCGGGCACGTGGTGCGCGATATTATTGCTTGAGCGCCTCCACGCTGGATTGCACCGGCCGGCGCCGGACCGCTTGGGCCGACGGTCGCTTTACATGCCACCACGGCGCGGCCATACTACGGCGGAAGTTTTTTCCCTAAAGTTCTTACCAACGGGAGCATCACCATGTGTTTGTACTCGCCGGTTCGTTGGGCCCTGTGTGCGATGGTCGCGATGGTTTTTTGTGTCGGTGGTGAGTTGTCGACCCAGGCGGCGGATGCCGGCAAGAGCGACTTTGCGCGCAGCACGATCGACTTGGGCATCGTGGTTTCCGATCTGGCCAAATCGGTCAAGTTCTATACCGACGCGATCGGCTTCAAGGAGGTCCCGGGGTTCACCGTGTCGGCCGACTTTTGCGCCGATGCCGGCCTGACCGACAAGCAAGCGTTGAACATCCGCGTGCTGGTCTTGGGCGACGGCGAGAGCGCGACCAAACTCAAATTGATGGAAGTGCCGGGCGTGTCGATCAAGAAAAGCGACAATGCCTTTATCCATTCGCAAACAGGCTACCGCTACCTGACGATTTACGTCGCCGACGGCGGGGCCGTGTCGGGCCGCTTGAAGACAGCCGATGTCAAGCCATTGGCCAAAGGGCCGGTATCCCTGCCCGCCGGTTTGCCGGGCAACCTGTCGCTCATCGTGGTGCGCGATCCCGACGGCAATTTGATCGAATTGATCATGCCGAAGCCTTGATTTGCGCTTTGGCGTCCGTTGAGACGAACCCTGCGCCTGGCATCGGCCCGGGCCGTGGCCGATAATCGAACGTGCGCGAATTGTCGTTCGCGCAGAAGATAAGGAGCGCAAGCCATGTCAGTATTTCGCGGATGTGCCCTCATGGCCGCGGCCCTGGTTGTCGCTCACGGGGCCGGCAGCCTGCTGGCCGACGACGAAAAACCGGCCGCGCCAGGAAACGCGTCGCAGGCGTCGACCACCACGCCGCCGGCCGCGTCGGTCGAACAACTCACCCAGCGCGTCGGCCGATCGGTGGCGGTCATCACTTCGGCCAGCCGCAACGGCCAGCGCGAGGGGCTCGGGTCGGGCTTTATCGTCTCGCCCGACGGCTTGATCGCCACGAATTTTCACGTCATCGGCGAAGGTCGGGCGGTGCACGTGCAACTGGCCGACGGCCGGCAGTTCGACGCCGCCGCGATCCATGCTTCGAATCGGACGCTCGATCTGGCCATCCTGCGGATCGACGCCAAGGATCTGCCGGCGCTCGATTTGGGCAATTCCGACGAGCTTAAACAGGGACAGAGCGTGCTGGCCCTGGGCAATCCGCAGGGGCTGAAAAACAGCGTGGTCTCGGGCGTGGTTTCTGGATTGCGCGAGATGGAAGGCCGCAGCATGGTGCAATTGGCTATACCCATCGAGCCGGGCAACAGCGGAGGACCCCTGGTCGACATGCAGGGCCGCGTGCAGGGCGTGATGACGATGAAATCGCTGCTGACGCCCAACTTGGGTTTCGCCCTGACGATCAACCTGCTCAAACCGCTGTTGGCTAAGCCGAATCCAATTCCGATGTCGCGCTGGCTCACGATCGGCGCGCTGGATCCGCACGAATGGAAACCGGTGTTTGGGGCTCACTGGCAACAGCGGGCCGGGCGGATCACCGTGGATGGCATGGGCCAGGGCTTCGGCGGCCGCTCGCTGTGCCTGTCCGAGGCCGAAGTGCCCGAGCGGCCTTTCGAGATGGCCGTGAGCGTGCAATTGGATGATGAGTCGGGGGCGGCCGGGTTGGCGTTTTGCTCCGACGGTGAAGATCGGCATTACGGCTTCTATCCGACCAACGGGCATTTGCGGCTGACGCGCTTCGACGGTCCCGAGGTCATGTCCTGGACCATTCTTTTCGACCAGCCCGGCCGGCATTATGTCGCCGGCGGCTGGAATACTCTGCGGGTGCGGCTGGAGGACGGCAAGATTCTGTGCTACGTGAACGACCAGCCGGTGGCGGAAATCGCGGATGCGGGGTTGACCGCCGGCAAAGTGGGGCTGGTCAAGTTCCGCCAGACGAAAGCCCAATTCAAGCATTTCAAAGTCGGCCGCGAAGTGCCCCGCGCCACCGTGCCGGCCGGGGAGGCCCAGCGCATCGCCCAACTGGTCGAGCATTTGCCGGCCCAAGGGTCGCTGGATCCAAAACTCGTCGAGACGCTCGCGGCCGATGCCCAACGCGCGACCGTGGTCCTGCGAGACCGCGCCGCGGTGCTCGATCAACAGGCAGCGCGGCTGCGGCAATTGGCCGAGACGGTGCACCAGCAGCGGGTCATCGGCGAACTGACGCAAGTGTTGTCGGCCCCAGAGGACAAGATCGATCTGTTCCGCGCGGGCTTGCTGATTGCGCGGCTGGACAACGAAGAGGTCGAGGTCGACGCCTATTGCGAGGAATTGGAACGGATGGGCCGCGAGCTGGCCGCACGGCTGCCCGCGGACGCCGGCGACGCGACCAGGCTCGACACGTTGCGAAAGTATTTGTTCGAGGAGAGCGGTTTTCACGGCAGCCGCGGCGATTATTACAACCGCGCCAACAGTTATCTGAACGAGGTGCTCGACGACCGCGAAGGGCTGCCGATCACGCTCTCGGTCGTTTATATCGAACTGGCGCGGCGCATTGGCCTGAACGTGGTGGGGGTCGGGCTGCCGGGGCACTTCGTGGTGCGGCACGTGCCGGCCGAGGGCGAGCCGCAACTGATTGACGTCTATGACGGCGCGACCCCGCTGGGCCGCGAGGAAGCCGCGCGGCGCGTCAAGGAGGCCAGCGATCGGGAATTGACCGACGAGTATCTGGCGCCGATGACAAAGCGGGCGATCGTCAGCCGGATGCTGAGCAATTTGCTCGGTGTCTCCAACAACGATCCTCGGGCCATGCACCGCTATTTGAACGCCGTGTTGGCGATCGAACCCACGCAGAGCCAATATCACTGGCTGCGGGCGATCGTGCGTTACCGGCTCGACGAGCGCGAGGCGGCGCTAGAGGACGTCGCGTGGCTGCTGGAAAAAAAACCGGCCGGGATCGAGATCGATCGCGTGATCGAATTGCAGCACGCGCTCATGCGGCCGCGCTGACGCGCTTTTCAGGCCCGGTCGCCGTCGAGCAGCGGCAGGCAGCGTTTCAGCGCGTCGGCCGTGATTTCGATATCTTCGTCGCGGTGCACGGCCGAAACGCATCCGCCGGGCCAGGGAAAGATATCGGCGCCGCCGGTGATCAGGCCGCAGCGCAACAGGTGAATCAACCGGTCGGGCGCGGCGCCTTTGAGTTCCTCCGGGCTGACACGTCCGTCGTAGATGTCCTCGGCGCGGACGGCTCGGTTTCGCGGATTGGTGAACAGGTGAAAGCCCGAGAATTCGCCGTACGCCAGCCAGGGGGAACCCGCCTCGCGGAACACCTGGTTCAGCCGGTCGCGCAGCAACCGCGCAGCCTGATTCGCTTGTTCGATGAACGGGCCTTCGGCGATCAGCCTGAGTGTGGCCAGGCCGGCGGCGGCCGTGATCGGGTTGGCATTGAACGTTCCTTGATGCGGCACGCGATGGCGCGTGTTCCACTGGCGATCGTCGCGCGCCGTCATCACGTCCATGATGTCCTTGCGCCCGGCGACGGCTCCGCCGGGAAACCCGCCGGCGATGATCTTGGCAAACGTGGCCAGGTCGGGTATGACGCCATAGTGTTGCTGGGCGCCGCCAGCAGCGACCCGAAATCCGGTGATCACCTCGTCAAAGATCAAAAGTACGTTCTTGCGCGTCGCCAGCTCGCGCACTTGGGCCAAAAATCCCCGCGCCAGGGGCACGGCGCCGAACGTGGCGCCGGTGGGCTCGAGAATCACCGCCGCCACGTCATCATGTTCGTCCACTAGCCGCGTCAAGGCGGCCACGTCGCTGCTGGGACAGACCAGCGCGTGGCCCACGACTTCCGGAAGAATCCCCGCCGGCGGCGAGCCGTCGAAATGCGGCGACGCGCCGAACGCGACCTGGTCGTGCCAGCCGTGAAAATGCCCGCTGAAGCGGACCAACTTCGTCCTGCCCGTAAACGCTCGTGCCAGGCGAATGGCCAGCAGCGTGGACTCGGTGCCCGAGCCGGTGAACCGCACTTTTTGGGCGCAGGGGACCATGCTCTTGATTTGTTCGCCCCACTGCACTTCCAACTCGTGCGCGGCGCCGTAGTGCGTCCCTTTGCCAAGCTGCTCGCGCACGGCTTCAGTGACGCGCGGATGGTTGTGTCCCAACAGCAGCGCGCCGTGTCCGCCGATATAGTCGACATACTGGTTGCCGTCGACGTCCCACTTTCGCGAACCGTCGGCCCGCGCGACGTAGAGCGGATGCGGTCGCAAGTAGCGGGTATCGTGCGTCACGCCGCCGGGAAAGATCTCCAGGGCGCGGCGATAAAGCCGGGCCGAGCCGGGCGTCTTGGCGACGTACGCGTCAAAAATGGGATGATCGCTGGACATCGGTATGATTCGTATCCATTATAGCCGTCGCCCGACAGTAGACGCGCTACGGGGAGATTGCGACCGGCCCGCTAGTCCGCGTTCTCGCTGTCCACGCCCTTGATCATCTTCAAAAAGTCTGCCATCGTTGCGGGTCGATTTTCGGGCTCAGGCTCCAGGCAGGCGAGAATGGCGCGCTCCAGCCGTGGATCGATCTGCGGGCAATGCTTGCGAATGTCGGTCGGCTCTTGCGAGCCGTGGGCCATGGCCGCCGCGCCGGTCCCGCGCGGCCAGGGCAACTCGAACGCGCACATTTCGTAGGCCGTCACGCCGAACGAAAAAATGTCCAATCGCTGGCTCGTGGGCCGACGCCGCACGACTTCCGGCGCCATGTAGTTGGCCGTGCCCGTGCGATTGCCGGGCTGCATGAACGGCGGGGTGGCCGGAACAGTCAGGCCGAAGTCGATCAATTTGAGCGACTGGCACTCTTTGTCGACGACGAAATTTCGGGGACAGATATCGCGATGGATATAGCCGGCTCGGTGCACGGCCGCCACGGCTTCGGCCGCCTGGCGCATCAGTTTCATTCGCCGGCCCTTGAGTTGCTCGCTGCGTCCGACGACCAACGAGTTGAGCCCCGGACCTTCGAGGAATTCCATCACGACAAACTGTTCGTTTTCGGTCGTGACGCCGTGCTCCAGGGTGCGCACGATGTGCGGGTGCACGAGCGTGACGGCGATTTCGCCCTCCTTGGGCTTCTTGATCCCCACGAACCGCGCTTCGAGAGCCGCCGTCTTTTTCCGATCCAGGATTTTCAGCCCGACGATTTCTTTCGTCTGGCGATCGCGGGCCATGTAGACGCTGGACATCGTGCCCGAGATGGCCTCGCGCAGCAGCTCGAATCGTGAGCGGATATTGACTTTCGAGTTGCCGCTGAACAGTTTTCCCAGCAGACCCATACAGTCCGACCTTCACCAGGGCTAGCGGCGTCAGCCCGCGGCACGCTCGACAAAGGCCTGCCGCCGCTGTCCCATTTTCCCCAAGCGCTACTCTAAGCGGTAGCCGCCGCGCAAGCAAGCGGCGCATGAAAAGCCGCCGGAGCATCCAGCGGTTTGAGCGACGAAGACAATCCGGCCGTCGCGCCGTCTCTAGCGTCGCGCCATCTTGCCGCAATAGTCGATCGTGCGGGCGATTTCGCTTTTCAAATCCGAGCGTCGCACGATGCGGTCGATGTAGCCGTGCTCCAGCAGGAATTCGCTGGTCTGAAAGCCCTTGGGCAGTTCGATGCGAATCGTGGCCTGGATGGTCCTGGGTCCGGCAAAGCCGATCAGGGCCTTGGGCTCGGCGAAGATCACATCGCCCAGCGAGGCAAAGCTGGCGGCGACGCCGCCCATGGTCGGATTGGTGAGCACGGAAATGAACAACCCGCCCGCCTGGTCGTAGCGCGCCAGCGCGGCCGAGACTTTGGCCATCTGCATCAACGACAAGATGCCTTCGTGCATGCGGGCCCCGCCGCCGGAGGCGCTAATGATAATCAACGGCAGACGCTGTTGCGTGGCCCGCTCGACGAGTCGCGTCACCTTCTCGCCCACGACCGCGCCCATGCTGCCCATGATGAAGGCCGAATCGGTCACGCCGAATGCAACCCGGCGAGCGCGAATCATGCCCGTGCCCACCACTGCCGCGTCCTTGAGTCCGGTGCGGGCCTGTTCGCCCTTGAGCCGCTCGCTGTAGGCGATCTTGTCGGTAAAACCCAAAGGATCCGACGGCGCAAGCTCGGCGTCCCATTCCTCGAACGTCCCGGTGTCCAACACCTGCTCGATGCGGTCGTTGGCTGACACGTACCAGTGAAAGTCGCACTCGGGGCAAACGCCCAGGGCCCGCTCCGCCTGCTTGCGAAAAATCGTCTGCTGGCAACCCGGGCAGCGCTGCCAAAGCCCCTCAGGCACGCCGCGCTTAGGGCGCTTCGTGGGCAGATGGGCAACCTGATCGGTGGGCGTCTGGCTGGTGGACATGATGCAGGGCAAACCCGAACGGTGCGCAATGGTTGGAAGGCGTTGCTGCTAACCTAATTCCAATCGGCACAGGTTAGACGCCGATGGCGGTTTTTCGGTCAATTTTCTAGGACTGCGTGGGAACTAAACTCTGCGGTTCCAAGGAGATTACCTCCCATTTTCCGCAAACGGAGCCACCCCTCCAAAGATCCCCAAATTCACGCTGCGACAGGTAGCCGTGGACCACGCTGGCCAGCGGTTCGGGCACCACCAGGGCGATGGTCCCTTGTTTGTGTTTTTTAAGCAGCTTGGCCAGCGCCGCTTGGACCCGCTCCTGGGCCCCGCTGAGCATCTCGCCCTCGGGGGGGCAAATGATCTCGGGCTGTTCTTGCCATTGCCGGTAGACCTTGGGTTGCTTGCGTTTCACGTCCTCAATCAGCATACCCTGCCACAGGCCGTGATCAATGTTTTTCAAGGCATCCAGCTTTTTGAGCTTTGAGCCCAGCGCTTCGCAAATCGCCTCGGCCGTCTGACATGCCGATTGGCAGGGGCAGCAATAGACGGTTGCGATGCCCAGTGTACGAACGTCTTGGATCATCCGCTCGACTTCGTGCGAGCCTTGTTCATTCAGCGGAATATCCAGCGTGCCCTGAATGCGCCCCTGCTGGTCGTAGTCGGTCGAGCCGGGGCGGATCAGTACAATTTGGAACATAGTCTTAGTGTGTCCTCGAGGGGGTCTGTGCCAACCGCGTCAGAGTGGCGACGCCTTGGGAGTAATCGGTCTGGTCAAATATGGCTGAGCCCACTACGTAAATCTGGGCACCGGCCGCGGCACACTGGGCGATGGTGCCGGGGTTGACGCCACCGTCAACTTCTAGCAACACATCGGGGCCAACCATCGTGCGGAGCTGCCGAAGCTTCTCCAACGCCACGCTCTGGAACGCCTGGCCGCCAAATCCCGGCGAAACACTCATCGTCAGCACCAGATCGCAGGCGTCCAGGAAATCGCGAATCGCCGCCAGAGGCGTGTCGGGGTTGTAGGCCAATCCGGCGGCCACGCCCAACGAGCGCAGCTTTTCCAATAGCGGGCGCGGATCGGCGACCGCCTCGACGTGAAACGTGATCGCGTCGACGCCGGCCGACACGAACTGCTCGGCATAGCGGGCCGGATCGGAGATCATCAGATGCGCCTCGATCGGCAGCTCGGTCACGCGCCGCACCGCTTCGGCGATCGGCAATCCGTAAGACAAATTGGGCACGAAATGGCCGTCCATCACGTCCAAATGCAGGGCCTGGACGCCGGCGGCTTCTAGCTTGTGGATCTCGTCGGCCAGGTGCCCGAAATCGCACAGCAGCAATGAGGGAACGACCAGCGGCGCGCTGGCGCGCAGACGCACATAGCGGGAGCGACCGGCGGTAGCGGAAGAGGGCTTTACCACGAGCGGAGACGCACCGGAGCGCGTCTGTTGAGGACTGCCAGCGTGCTGGATTTCCATTTCGGAGTGGCACGAAGTGTGCCCCACGGGCGCAAGCAGATCTGCATTTGCAACACCGCAGGTCTACGAGCTGACAGCATAAAGGTGCCCCTATTCTAGCAATCGAGCGCGGTGGCGTCTGCGCAATTTCGAATGCTCGCGATAACTCATGGAGGCCGTTGGCATTACGCATCACAACGGTGCTCGCAGACGGCCCTCTCAAGGAGGGGGCCTGGGGCATACTTCCATGGGCCGGTCAACGCATCAGGCCTCTTCCAAATCGTGGCTGCGCGGCAAGTCGTCGAGATTTTTCAAGCCGAAGAGCTGCAAGAATCGTGCGGTCGTGACATAGCGCGCCCGGCGTGGTTCGCTTTCGCTCCGCTGGAGGCTCAACAACTGCCGGCGCACGAGTTGCGCCAGAATGTGGCCGCAGGCGGTGCCCCGCAGGCGACTGACTTCCTCCGCCGTGATCGGAGCGTGATAGGCCACGGCCGCCAAGACCTCGATCGCCGCTTGCGAAAGCCGCGCCTGGCGGGCCCGACCGTAAAACTTGTCGCGAACCCGGGCGTACTCCTCGCGCAGACGGAGTCGATAGCCGGCGCCTTCGGCCACGATCGCGTACGGGCAATTGCGACTCTGGTAAGCCTGGTTCAATTCGCGCACCAGCGTGTCGATTTCGGCCGGCCGCACGCCTCGCATCAGGCTGGCGACTTGCTTGCTGGAGAGCGGTTCGTTCTGGGGGCTGCCGACGAAGAGCATCGCCTCGAGGATGCTGCGGGGCGTGACTTCGCAGGCGTCGTCGGCCTCGTCGGCATGATTTGGCTCGACCGCTGCGAGTTGTTCGCTCGCGACCGGGCCGGTCTCGCCCACCGCTGCCGTGTAAGGGTCGTCGCCCGAATCGAGCATGCCGGCCAGAGCGGCGCCCAATTGATCCAGCGACAGGCCGACGTTGGGCGGCGCGGCACGAAACGCGGCCAGTTCAAGGTCGTTCTCCGCGCCGGTCGTGTCCTTCGAAGATCGTGATCCCATGGGCGCACTATAGGCGTCAGCGGCGCGGCAAAGCAAGGCCGGAGGCGCAACGGGCAGGCACGGAAAAACGCCGACGCCCGCCGCAAAACCGCTTAACGCGCGGCGTGCTTTTTCATGAACGCCAGGCCGTCGCGGGCCAACTGCTCTTCGCTCTGGTACATGCGACGCCAGATCTTGGTGGCCGCGGCTAGTTCGGGCAGAGCCAGGCCAAACGCCTCGATCACCATCCAGCCGTCGTAGCCGGTTTCCTTGAGGGTCTGGAACGTCTCGGCCCAGGCGACGTGCCCCTGGCCCGGCGTGCCGCGATCGTTTTCGGAAATATGGACGTGAACCGTGTAGGGGGCGCACGCGCGGATGGCCTGCGGCACGTTTTTTTCCTCGATGTTGGCGTGGAACGTGTCGTACATCATGCGGCAATGGGGATGGTTCACGTCGCGCACGAAGCGGACCGTGTCGGCGGCCGTATTGAGCAAATAGCACTCGAAACGATTCAAGTACTCCACGCCCAGCATGACGCCGGCCGCGGCGGCGTTTTCGGCGTTTTGCCGCATGCTATCGACGCCCCACTTCCACTCGTCCGCCGTCGGTCCCTGGCCGGTGAATTCGCCGATGGCCGAATGGTAGGGCCCGCAAAGCAACTTGGACCCGACGGCCTGGCAGCATTCCAGCGTGCGCTTCATGGCGGCCACGCCGGCGGCGCGAATTTTGGCATCCGGGCTGATCGGATTGTCGGCCGCCGAGCGACAAGTGACGGCCGTCCGCTCCAGGCCGATCTCGTCCAGCCGCTTGCCCCACTGGGCGAACTTTTTTGCATCCGGGTCGAAGATCGGCAACTCCGCGCCGTCGTAGCCCATCGCTTTGAGTTTTTCCAGAACCGGCAGCGTCGCGTCGGTCAAGTCGCCAGACCACAGCAGCATATTCATGCCGAACTTCATTGCAACGTACTCCCCGGTGATTGAATTGTTCTATTCCCAGTTAAAGGCGTGCTAAGCGGCAAGCAATTCGCCTGCCCTGGCGGCCACTTTTTGCCGGGCTAGCGCCAGGAATTCCTCCAGCGACGGCGGCAGCAGCGGCAGCCGCACGCGGGCCATGACCTGGTTGAGACGAAACAACAGTTTGCCATCGTCGGCATAATCCCACAAGAACCGCTCGCGCGAAAACAACGCGATAAACGCGCCCAGATCATGGGTGGGCCGCGAGGCCATGCCGTTGACCGCCTGTTCGACTCTCTGGCCTTCGACGCTCTCGACCGCCGCATAGTAAGCGTCCAGCCGCTGGGGGTCTTCGGCGATCAAGACCGCGTCGAGCAGGATTTCGACCAGGATGTGACCCACGAAGTGAGGGCGAAAGCCGTCGTCGGCCGGCAACCGCCCTCGCAACAAGTGGCACAATTCCAAGGACAACTCGGCGAAGGCCCGCGTCTGATGAAACCAATCGTCGTCGCGACAATGCTGCACGATGCCGGACGCCACCCGGGCCACGCGCGGATCGTCGGCCAGGACGTGCAACTGGGCCTGCTTCGATCGGACCCGCACCCGGCGATCGACCACGTTGAGCCAGTCGGGCACCGCCGTGCCGGCCAGAAAGTAGGGGTCGTCGATGAAATGACGCCCGTGGGCGAAGTAGTTCATGCGACCATTGCCTTCGGCGGGCCTATGCGATCTCGACCCATTTGCCGCTCTTGGCGCTGGCCAACACGGCGTCGCACACTTTCTGAGTGCGCAGGGCCGAGCGGAAGTCGGGCTGCGTCGGCTTGCCGGTGTCGAGCCCTTCCAAAAAGTCGGCCAGGGCGTTGATGAACGTGTGTTCATAGCCGATCGTGCAGCCCGGCACCCACCATTGTTTCATGTAGGGATGTTCGGGGTTGGTGACGTGGATCTTCTGCCAGCCGGTCAAATGGCTTTCGATTTTCGCGCCGGTTTTGGGATCGGAGTATTTGAAGTACTGCAGGTATTGCGGGTCTTCCAGATCGAAATAGACGCTGCCGGCTTCGCCGTTGAGCTCGAAGGTGTTGAAGTTTTTTCGGCCGCGGGCATAGCGGGTGCTCTCGAAGGTGCCCATCGAGCCGTTCTTGAAGACGGCCAGAAACATGCAGGCGTCGTCGATGCCCACCGGCTGCAGCTTGCCGGTCTCGGCGTGCACGCGTTGTTTGACGAACGTTTCGGTGGCGGCGGTGACGCGCGCGATCGGGCCGTTGAGCCATTCGGCCGTGTCGATCGAATGGGCCAGCAAATCGCCGGTGACGCCCGAGCCGGCCACTTCGACGTCCAGGCGCCAGAGGGCGGCGCCGCCTTGCGGCACGTCGGTGGCGATCGTCCAATCCTGCAAATAGGTCGCCCGATAGTGGAACGGCCGGCCGATGCGGCCCTCGTCGACCACCTGTTTGGCCAGCGCAATGGCCGGCACGCGGCGATAGTTGAACCAGACCATGTTCGGCACGCCGGCTTTTTCGACCGCCGCGCACATTTCTTCGGCCTCGGCCACGTTCATGGCCAGCGGCTTTTCGCAGAGGATCATTTTGCCGGCCTTGGCCGCCGCCAGCACGATCTCCTTGTGGGTATTGTTGGGCGAGCCGACGTCGATCAGGTCGATGTCCTTGCGCGCGATCAGCTTTCGCCAGTCGGTCTCGTAGGATTCATAGCCCCAGTTCTGGGCAAAGGCCTTGATCTTGTCTTCCTTGCGGGCGCAGCAGGCCTTGAGCACGGGCCGACGTCCGCGCGCGAAAAACTGGCTGACCTGCCGATACGCGTTCGAGTGGGCCCGGCCCATGAAGCCGTAGCCGATCATGCCGATGTTGAGGGGCTTCATAGTAGTGGTTGGTGGTTAGTGGTTGGTGGTTGGTGGTTAGTGAAAGAGGGCTGCGAGTGCTCAGCGCGAAATCGGATCGATCCCGAAGGCGTTATATGCCTCCAGATATGCGGACGCGTCAATGTGTTCGCCGACCGTCTGCACTCCCGGTTTCTTTGTCCGCCCCTGCGGCTTGAAATCCAGAGATAGATGATAGCTAGCGCTATTGGGAAAACGCCCGCCGAAGTAGTAATGCAAGCCCTTTGCGACAATAGTGGCTGGGAATACGTAGATCCGAGGTTCCTCGCTCGTGATGGAAAGATCGACGCAGCAAACAAAACGCTTTTTCAATGGAATCGAATCGGATTGTGGATTTGCATATTTCTTTTGCAACACCCATCGCCTCGTGAACGATGCGGTCGACTTGACCTCTAAGAAGGCGACGTTTCCCTTCTTGTCAAACACGAGAACGTCATAACCAATCGTGCTGCCCCATTGCAGGGTAATCCTATAACCGCGCTGCGTAAGGCGAGAAGCAACAAGGAATTCACCCGCCAATCGATGAAGATTCTTTTTTTCGTTCGAGACCTTTGGCATACATCACGAGGGTTGGTCTAGTGATCCAATGGTTCCAATTTCGGCGGCGTGTTTGCATCTAATGAGCGTTCGGTTGTTCGTTCGGGCTTCAGTGAATTGCGCAGGGCATTCAGTAGGCGGCCGACTTCCGCGAGCGATTCATTCAACGATTGATCGACGTCTGGCGCGAACAAGCCGAGGCGGGACGCGAGGGTGATTTGGGTTCCTAGCTCGGCGAGTGAGCCCCGAGCAATTCCAAGAGACTGAAGCAGTTCGCCTCGTCCATGGCGGCCCTGTCCTTCAGCGATGTTACTAGCCACTGAAACGGCGGCTCGTCGCATTTGGCTCGTCAAGCCATAGATTTCTTCCTTGGGGAAAGTGCGCGTCGCCCGGTAAACGTCTTCAGCAAGCGTCATTGCACGTTGCCACACCACAAGATCCCGATATGACCGCACAGGCTCGCGCCGCGTTTCTTGTGCCACCCTCGGGCTCCCGATCAAATCAAATGGATTGCAATGCCCCACTAACCACCACCCACCACCCACTAACCACTAACCACCAACCACTAACCACTAACCACTAACCACCAACCACCAAGCACTACCCCCTCCACCCGTGCGCATCGCGCACCGCGATCATGGCCGCCAGGATGGCCTTCCACGTTTTCGGGTCCAGCATGGTCTTGTTCGGGAACATGCAGCCGTCCCAGCAGACGTGCTGGAATTTCTTGGTCAGTTGGCCCTGCTCGTCGCGCAGCCAGAAACCGGCGACCTTGACGATGTCGAGCTTGCCGTGTGGGTCGTTCGGCAGACAGTGACGGCCCGTCTTGTCGTGCGAACCGGTGCCGTGCACGGTGGCGTCGTTCTGGGCGATGTGAAAGTCGATGGTCCAGGGGCGCAGGGCGGCGGTGAGTTGTTTGAGCGCCGCGTCGAGCCGCGCGGTGTCTTTCCAGTCGAAGTCGGCCGGCAAAATCGCGTCTTCCGGCGCGTTGTGCCCCAGCACGTACAGCAGCGTGTGCGCCATGTCGGCCTGAAAGCCCAGCGTGTTGGGCCGGTTGACCATTTCCAGCAATTGCAGCATCCGCCGCCAACTGTGCATGCCGCCCCAGCAGATTTCGCCCTCGGCGGCCAGCCGCTCGCCAAAATCCTCGGCGATCGAACAGGCCTGCTTGAAGGTCTCGGCGATCTTCTTGCTGTTGGCGTTCTTGTCGCCTTGGGCCCAATCGCTCACGCTGGCCGACGAGTCGATGCGCACCACGCCGTAGGGCCGAATGCCGAGTTCGCGCAGCTTGTGGGCAATCCGGCAGCCTTTGCGCACCTGGTCGAGAAACGCTTTGCGCTCGGTCTCGCTCCCCATGGCCGAACCGCCGCCGGTCGGCGGCCACACCGGCGCTACCACCGAGCCAATCACCAGGTTCCGCTTTCGCGCTTTGTCGGCCAGCCGTTTCAATTCGTCGTCCGAGGCGTCGATGCTGACGTGGGGGTCGAACAAGAACAGATCGAAGCCATCGAACTTGACGCCGTCGACTTCGGCCCCGGCCGTCAGGTCGAGCATCGTGTCCAGGTCGATCGGCGGCTCGGAGTCGGGGCCCTTGCCGACCACGCCGGGCCAGGCCGCGTTATGAAGTTTGGGAAAGTTGTGTGTGGGGGTCATGGGAGGAGTGGTGGTTGGTGGTTGGTGGTTGGTGGTGCGCTGCTAAGCCGCTAGCGGAGGGTTACGGTGGAATTACTGCTTCGCGTTGTGGTAGTCGCCGACTTTGGGCAGATTGGAGTGCACGTCCGGGCCGAAATAGCGCAGGCTGACCAGCGGCTCGCTGCCGGTGTTTTCGATTTCGACGCCCGCGGTGGCCGCCTCATGCGTGATGAACACTTCGTCCTCGGTCGATTCGCCGAAGTGGATCATGGCCGGCGTTTGCAACGCGAGCCGGCCCATCCGCCCCCGGCCTTGCACGGTGATCCAGCCGCTGGCGGCCGGTTCTTGCAGCGTACACTTCGCGCCCGGCTCGACGGTCAGCTCCTTGGCGCTAAACAATTGCGCGCCGTCGACTGTGCCGTACACGATCCAGCGGTCGGTAAAACCCTTTCCGCTGCGGGCCGCGTCGACGATCGGCTCCAAGTAGTTGTGTTCCTTGAAGTGCGTGTCGACGTTCTTTTCCCAATCGAGCTGCTCGATGATGAAGTCCAGATCCTGATGCTTATCCTTGGGCACGTCCTTGACCAAGAGCGACCAGGGCACCTCGCGCCCCTCGACCAGCGACTGGAACATGCCGAATACGTCCGAGCCCCACTGTGGTTCGTAGGTGCACAGCGAGCCGGGCGCGTGCAACACGCCGGGCGGAATGAGCCAGCCCGTGCCGCGCTTCAGCCGGTAGGCCTTCGAAAGATCCAAAATTCCGTTGTCCCCCTGGTGCCAGTTCTCGAGGCACGCGCGGAGTTGCGCCTTGGTCACACCGGGCTCGAGGCCCATGAAGGTGTAGGCAAAGTTGTTGTCGACGTTGTTGTATTGCGGCGGAAAGTAGTAGCTCTCGGGTTTACCCTGCTGGCCGGTCAGCGCGGCGTGCTTGAACCCCTGATGCATGTGGTGGGGAATGGGGCCCATGTTGTCGAAGAATTTCGAATAGATCGGCCAGCGCTTGTACTTGTCGTGCATCGGCTTGCCGATCAGCCGCGGGCCGGCTTCGGCAACCGCGTCCAGCAGCGTGAAGCGACGGCCCTCGACGGTGACATAGCTCAGACCTTCATCGGGGGTGCGGTTTTCGTTGGCCGCCTCGGTCGTGCTGGCAAACCAGCGTTCGTCGATGCCGCCGCGATGCGCCCCATAGGCGTACCAGTCGCCCGGGGCCAGTTTGATCCGCTTGCCGGGATGCAAAAAGCTGCGCGGCACCCAGGTGGGCGTCAGCCGCAGCAGGCCCCCGCCGGCGTCGAGGGCCGTGGAGAGGGCTTTGGCGACGTTGTCGCGTTTGAGCGGTGTCGAAGTGATCATGTTTCCAGAGGATCTCCAAAAATCGTCTGTCGAACCGGCCGGTGCTTCCGCGGGCAAGCCGGAAAACCCTTGTTTTATTCGCTCTGGCGTCGAGGGGCAAGCAACCGCTGGAAAAACGGCGCCGCGGAACGTACATTGCAGCGGTCAATGCGTCGCGGCAGCCCCCATTCCTCGATCCAACACGGCGGAGACTCCCATGGCCCAGCAATCTTGGATTCTGACCGACAGCCAGCGCGGCCTGCACGAAGCCGATTTTGCAAAAGATCGCGGGGGTCACGGCGGGCTGGTCAAACGCCACACGCTACGCGGCGGACTGCGCGAAGGGGTCGACACGATCGAGATCGACAACGGCAAGTTCCGCTTCGTCGTCGTGCCCACCCGGGGCATGGGCTTGTGGAAAGGCTGGCTGGGCAAAACCGAAATCGGCTGGGAGTCTCCGGTCAAAGGGCCGGTGCATCCGCAGTTCGTCCCCACCACCGACCCGGGCGGCCTCGGTTGGCTGGAAGGTTTTGACGAGCTGATGTGCCGCTGCGGGTTGGAGAGCAACGGCGCGCCGGACATCGGCCCCAACGGCGTCTACAAATATCCGCTGCACGGCCGGATCGCCAATCGGCCGGCCCACCATGTCGAGCTCACCACCGACGACGACACGGGCGAAATCAGCCTGACCGGCCAGGTCGACGAAACGCGGTTTCTGTTCCAGAAGCTGCGGCTCAAGTCGACCTACACCACGCGCGTCGGCCAGAGCGGGCTGCGGATCATCGACGAAGTGACCAACCTCTCGGGTAATCCGGCCGAAATGCAGATGCTCTATCACACCAATTTCGGTCCGCCGATTCTCGATCCGGGGGCCAGGCTCGTGGCGCCGGTCAAGACGGCCGTGCCCCGCGATCCCCGCGCGGCCGAAGGCATCGCCACCTGGGACAGCTATGCCAACGAACAGGCCGGCTACAGCGAGCAGGTTTACTTTTTCGAATTGCTGGCCGATGGTGAGGGCATGACGCAAGTCCTGCTGAAAAACGCGCACGCCACGCAGGGAGTCAGTCTGCGCTATAGCAAGAAACAGCTCCCCTATTTCACGCTCTGGAAAAACACGGCGATGGCGGCCGACGGCTTCGTGACCGGGCTGGAGCCAGGCACCAACTTTCCCAATCCGCGCACGTTCGAAGGCCAACAGGGCCGCGTCATCAAGTTGCCGCCCGGCGGCACTATGAAGTTCGAAGTCGAGCTGGAAGTGCACGCCGACGCCCAGTCCGTGTCGAGCGCCGAACAGGCGATCGCCAAAATCCAAGCCGCCGCCAAGCCCACGATCCACAACACGCCGCAAGCGGGCTGGACGAAAATCGGCTAAGCCCGTGTGTGCCGGCCAGCGACGATTTCGCGCCAGGTGCGGGCGCCGGGCTCTTGGATCAGGGCCAACAGCGCCACGCCGATGCTGCGCATGACCAGGCCCAGGATCAAGATGATCAGGCAACTGCGATAGGGTTCGGCGGCCGTGTGGGGCGAGTTCGCTTTGAGCCAGTCGAACAACACGCCGCCGGCGATCGTGGCGGCCGAGTGAAACAGACTGCCGAGGGCCTCGTTGCTGGCGATATAGGACGGCGCCTCGACCGCGGGCGCGAGCTTTAGAACCAGGTTCGGCAGGCAAATGTTGTGGGCCACGTAGGCCCCAAACAAAATCCAGGCCCCCAACAACAGCCAGCGCGTCTGGGGGCCGCTGGCCACGATGTAAAAAACCAGGCTCAACGAAACGCAACCCTGCGCCACCATCAGCACCGGCCGGTTGCCGAAGCGGTCGCTCCAGCGGCCGACCGGATGGCTGCCGGCCAACTGGCCGAGTTGGGTCGAGACTTTCATGACCGACATCGGACCCACGCCAAAACCCAAAATGTCCTTGGGATAGATCACGTTCTGAACCGTTTGCGAGATGCCG
>JBGQKM010000084.1:0-19442 GCA_041499515.1 Planctomycetia bacterium
CCGCGTTAAAGTGGCCGTCATTGTTGATCGCCGTGAGAATTTCGCTGGCGGTCGACGTCGAAGTCGCCGTCACCGTCAAGACGTTGGTGGTGGTGTTGTAGGCCGTGGTTTCCGCACCGGCGGCGCCACCGCTTGTGATCACGATCTGGGCGCCGTTCCAAGAGGTTCCGCCCGAGTTGGCCGTCACGACGAATTCCGAACCGTCGACGCCACTGGCGAGGTTGGTTTGGACTGCCGCGGTGGCGGTCGTCGCGGGGGCGGCGGCCGAAGCCGAGATCACGGCCGCGACGGCCGCGTTGGCCGCGATTGCCGCGAGAATGTCGGAAGCAGCGCTGGTCGAGGTCTTGATATTGATCGTAACATCCGTGCCGGTGATCGTGGCGTTACCGGTGGAGGTGGCGGCGCCTGTGGCGATCGTGACCGTAATGCCATCGCCGACCGTGCCCTTGGTGACCGCAGAAAATACCACGGCGCTGAGGGTGATGGCCGCGGCGACGTCGACCGTGGCGCCGACCGTCTTGCTGGCTTTGCCGTCGACGATGCCGCTGGTGATGAAGTCCAAGCTGCCGTCCAACAATTTGCGGCCTTGGAACGACGTGGTCTGGGCGATGCGGTCGATAGCCGACAACGACGAGTCGACCTGCAACTGGTTCGCCTGGATCTGCGCGTCGCTCATGGCTCCGGTATTGGCGGCTTCAGCGACCAATCCACGCAAGTCGTTCAAAAGCGAGCTCACCTGGCCCAAGGCGCTGTCGGCCGTGGCGATGATCTGATTGGCTCGCTGGCTGTTCGAGATACCGACTTGCACGCCGTTGATATCGCTGCGTAAGTTTTCGCTGGCGATCAAACCGGCCGGGTCGTCCTTGCCGGTGTTGATTCGCAAACCGGTGCTGAGACGGGTCAACGCCTGTTGCAACTGATCGTTGGACCGAGACAAGTTGGTTTGCGCAACTAACGAACTGATGTTTGTGTTGATACGGGTCATACCAGAGACCCCTCCCAATTGGGCTAAAGGCTGTGGTTCAAGTCGTAGCGAGGCTCCGGGGGGCGGAACCGTGGCGACTTGAATCGGCCCAGCGCGCCGCGAAGGCTTCGGCCTACGGTTGGCTGGGCTTTCAGTTCTAGTAAATTACGAACGTGGTTTGGCTAGTGTCCTCAGTTACATCATTCGACCGGACAGCATAACCCCCGCTACACGGTCAAATTACTTGTCGGTTCTCGCCAACACGCGTGGGCGAGCGATCATCAGCAGTGTTTCCCGTCGGCGCATGCGCTTAGGCGCGTCTCGGGTCAGCGAACAAAACTATTTGGCAATATCGTCGTGGAAGTCTGAGTGCTTTAGGTAAACTCGTGCTTTTGTTGGGATCGTTTGCGTAATTTTGAAACTGACTAGGCGTCATGCGCCGGTTTATTTCGCATGGATCGGTTGTAACGATTCGGCGCCGGCCAGGCGGCCACTGGTCTCAACTCTCTGGCGTGGGACGTTTGGGAGTTGCGCCGGGTCCACTCAGGCCGCGTGTATCTTTTGGTTCCACGCGGCTAGCACGGACGTTTTCGCGTTGAATAGCTTCGTAGATCTCCTGGCGGTGCACGGGGATCTCGGTCGGGGCGTTGATTCCCAAACGAACCTTGTCACCGCGGATATCCACGATGGTGACGACGATGTTGTCGCCGATCATGATGCTTTCGTCGCGCTGTCTCGACAGAACAAGCATCGGTCGTTCCTTCCTTTATTCGGATCGAGCGGGGACTCGGCCGTTTTTTTTGAAGCTTGGCGGGGTTTGTCAGCAAAGTCTGCCTCAGTCGCTTGCGCTTGGGGCGAGCGGGGGGAGGCTTACGGGGTTGCGGTGGGTGTGGTCGGCTTGGGGCGAGTGACGCCAGGCCCCAAAACCTTTACGGTCGCGGGCCCCTGGTGACAGTCGTTTGCGTGGGTAGGTTGTTTGCTAGGCGATTTTCTTGCGGGGTGACTCCAGATTGCTCAATTCGAATTGTAGGGGTTGGTCGACATTGGTGATCACCTGCCGCCCGATGCGCCGTTGCAGGTTGATGACCAACGGGGCTTTGAGGTTTAGGGTAATTGAACGTTCGTTTTTGCTTACGATGACCAGCACCTGGGCCTCCTGCAGCGGATCTAAGGCCAGCGGGCCCAGTTCACTGCGTGCGATGCGCACCTGGTAGTCGGGCACGAAGCGGCGGGGGCTGACGACGGCCAAGGCGATCTCGGCTCGGGTTATGCATTGCAGCCATCCCAAAGCGTCGTTATCGGCGTCGGCAAGCAGCACCCAGTGCAAGCAGCCGTCCAGTCCTAGCATCCCCAGGGGGAAGAAGAAGACATCCTCAGGCTCGATCGCGACGAAGCCAAAGCGCGTGGTGCGGATTCGTAGGGCAGGCATTGCGTTTCTTCCATGAACAGCAGCACGAGCGCGACGTTCGGGAGGAAAACGGTCCGATAGCGCAGCCCGAGGCGGAGCTTCACGTCTCCGACGCCAGCCTGCCTAGGCAGACCACGGCGCACATAGGCTAGATCGGCTTGGCAAGTGTGGTAGACCACAAAAAAACAGCATTAAGATCGGACTAGATGTAATTCAAGAGCGTTAATCTGTAAGTCTGGGCCGCGACCTGTAAAGCTGCCTGAAACGAGGTTTGCTTGCCGGTCAAGTCGGTGATGGCGGTGGCCATGTCGGTATCGATCTCCGTGGAGAGGGAAGACGTGAGCGCTGTGACTTCGGAATCGAGATTGGTTTGCAGCGTGTCCAAGCCTTGCTGTCGCGATCCCAAATCGGCCCGCGCCAAATTGACCTGTGTCGTCGCGTTGTCCAATAACCCCACCGCGCGTTGAATTCCGACGTCATCGTTGTTTCGCAGTGCTTTTTCCAATCGTATCAGAGCCGTAAAGGCGCCGTTGACTTCGTTGGGATTGACGTCGCGGCCGGTGATGGTTTCTGTGCCTCCGGAAACGACGGCCGCCAGGCTGGTGTGCGAGCCCACGGGAATCAGACCCAATTCTTCGGCCGCATGACTGGCGCTGTTGTTGATTACGGCAAAGGGAGCGATGGCGGACTGGTCGGTGGTGGTCAGTTCGATGCCGTTGCCGAATTTGGACAACTGGGCGGTGACGCTGTGGTCGGAATCCTGATTGATCGGATCGTTATTGATCAGATTGATGACGTCGCCAATGGTTTTGGCGCTGGAAAGGTCGATCTTCAGGTCGATGCCGTCCTTGCGCTGGATGATGAAATCGGCAGCCCCGCCGATGGGATGGACGCTGGTGCCGTAGTTGAGATCCGCCAGTTGCGTGGTCGTCGTAAAGGAGCGGACGCCCAATTGAGTGGCCGTGGCGCCGCCATTTTCTCCGACGGAGAAATCGACGCCACTGGTGCGCGAGCGAACGTTGATGCCGGTTCCTTGCGCGTTGATTTCGGCCAGGGCGCCGGCCGGAGAGCTGTTGATCTTATTGAGCAGGTCCTGGACCGTTTTGGCCTGACTGATATCGATGACGTTCGTTTGCCCGTTGCTGTTGATTTGCAGGCCGGACTGCTGATCGAGCTGGATTCCGGATCCGCCTGAGAAAGTGCCGGTTGCGGTGGCGTCGACGAAGCTGGAATTGGGATCGAGAGGATTGCCCGGATCGTGCGTGCTGATTTTCGCCTGGAAGAGTTGATTGACCTGGGGATCGTTATTCAGCGCGTCGACGATATTCTGCGCCGTGCTCTGGCCGGCGTTGATGTTGACGACGATCGTTTTCGCGTTGGCGTTGTAGGTGACGGTTTCCTGGCCGGGGGTGATCGCGCCGGAATTGGCAAAAGAGACGTTGATGCCGTTGAGCTGCGGGCCGTTGGTCAAGGCTTCGAGGACGATGTCATTGCCATTGCCGGGGGACGCGATCGTGGTATTGGCGCGGGTGCCCAGCAAATCGGTCAAGGACGTGGTATCGGTAATCCTTGGATTGAGGTCAGAGCCGATCACGGGGCCGACATTTTGGCCGATCTCGTGCAAGATGCCCAGTTCATAGGCCGCGCTGCCATCGCCGACTTCCTTGATGCTCAGCGCTCCACCGCCGGCGGCGTCGAGCGAGATATTCAAGCCGGTAGCGGTGAGCGTGACGGTGACAGTCCGGCCCGCTGGCGGTTGGTGCTGGATCAGTGAAATCACGTCCCCGATCGATTGAGCCTTGCTGATATCGACGACGCTCGTGGCATTGCCGTCGGAAATGGCGATACTGCTTCGGTCGATGCCCTTTCCGCCGTGCAAATCGGCCAATGGAGTGTCATCCCTGAGCACCGGGTTCAAATCGACGGACCCCTGGACGGCCGCGGAGATTGCGCCAAAGACGCTATCGCCGTCGGCGTTGGTTTTGAACAGCAAGTTCGTGTCGGCGAAACTGGAGAGTGAGCCCTGGTTTCCGTTGTATTGGACCGCTTGTCCGTTGATCTGAAAGGGCGTGGCGCTGGTGAGCGAGCCGGCGAACAGGGATCGTCCGCGGAATTGCTGATTGCCGGTATTAACCAACTGCTCCAGGGCTTGCTGCACTTGATCCGCCGAGGCGGTTCGCTGGTCGTTTGAGGCCAGAGTGCCGATGGAGCTCAGGGCGACGCCGCGCATTTCCGTCAGCAATCCGGAAACCTGGGATAGCGCCGAATCGGTAGCCGAGAGATACGATTGATTCGTACTAAGGTTGGTTTTGACCTGGCTCTTTTGGTTGAGCAACCCTTGCAATCCGAGGGCCCGCACGGCGGCCGGCGCGTCGTCGCTGGGAAGGGTGAGCCGATGGCCGGTGCTGATCTGCGTTTCGATGTTCAGCAAATCCGATTGATCGCTGCCGAGTTGCGCAAGCAGGCGCTGCTGAACCATCAATTGGCTGGTACGACTGCCAGTTACGGGTAGGAGCGAGCCCATGGGATTGTGACACCAATACTATCGATTCGTTTCGAACGGCGTACGTTGTGCGTTAGTCGCTTCCGCAAGAGTGCATTAGAGTTGAATCAAAACATCCATGAGCTCTTTGATCGTGGCGATGACTTTCGCGGAGGCCTGGAACGAGCTTTGAAACGTGAGCATTTTGACGGCTTCTTCGTCGATGTTGACGCCACTGACGGCCAGGCTCTGGCTTTGCAGAGAAGTTTGGAAAACCTGTAATCCGCTGGCGACCGATTGTGCCTCGGACGAGCCCTGGGTGGTCTCGCCAATGATCCGATCGTGCAGTTGCATGATGGTATTGTTGTTTTGGCTGTCCAACGGCCGATTGAGAAATCCCGCCAGGTCGACTCCGTTGTCGGTGTCGGCGCCAACGCCGCCTCGGCTGACCGCGATTTTGGCCGGGTCCTTGACGATCTCTTGATTGACACCCAGAGTGCGGGCATTGGTCCCGGTAAAGAACGTGTTGATGCCCATGGACGCCAAGAAACCGCTGGAATCATTGGCAAAGGCCAAATCCTGGTCGGCGGCGGTGCTTTTGATCGTCAAGTGTCCGTTGACGTCGATCGAGGCCGAAACGCCGCTGATCGCGTTCAGTTGCGCGGTAACGTCGGTCAACGTGGTATCGTGGTCAAGGCCGTTCAAATCGACGGTGATGTTGGTCGTTTGCGTCAGTTTGGTGGTCTTGTTGTATAACTGCATTTTAAATGAACCGTTGACGATCGGATAGGATAGGCCAGCCGCGTCCAGGGGCGCATTGGCGTCAAGTACGTTCGACTGGCTGGTGACTGTTTGATAGCCATTGAGACCTTGGCCCGAGGAGTGGAGTTTGTTGAACTCGAAGGCCAGAGTTCTGGCGAAGTCGTCCAGTTGGCTCTGGAATCCGCCCACGATTTGATCGCGAGCATTGAGTAACCCCGTGACCTGGCCCGACGAGACGTTGAATAACGAGCCGGTATCCGTGAAGCGTAACGAATCACCGGCGATGGTTTGGGACAACTCGATGGTCCGAGCCTGGTCGGCGTACACCAGAAACCCGCCGCCGGTATAAATGGCGACGCCGCCGTCCGGCTGCTCCTGCACGTTGATGTCGACGAGTTTCGCCAGATCCTTGAGCGCCACGCCTCGTTGATCGCGCAGGCCTACGGCGACGTTTTTTATGTGATCCCCGGCCTCGGCCACGGCGATTTTCACGTTCAAGCCGGCGATCTGCCGCGACAGGCGATTGATGTCGTTCACGGCGGAACTGATCTGGCTGCTCAAGCCGGTGCGGACTTCGTCAATGCGGTTGGTGAGCTGATTAATGTCGGAGGACAGAGTCTGCCCTTTGAGCATGGCCAGGTTGCGAACCGAGACGTCTTCCGGCTGGTTGAGGACATCGCTCATGCTGGCCGTGAAATCGCTGAGTGATTTGGCCAAACCCGTGTTGTTGAGCTCGCTGGTGAACGATTCGAGTTGCTGATAGGCCTGTGCCTGCGTATCGGCGCTCGCCTGGTCGCTGACCGCGCCACGAAGCCGCTGTTCCAGCAACGAGTCGATATTCTGGACGATGCCGTTGACCTGGACGCCCATGCCCATGGTCAGAGTGCCAATGCGCTGCGTGGGCGCGGGTACGTAGTTTACGTCTTCGCGGACGTAACCGGGCGTGTTGGCGTTGGCAATATTTTGACCAACCACCTGCAGCCCGATCTGGGCGGCGTTGAGCGAGTTGCTAGCAAGTTGAAGCGTGGTGGAAAGCGACATGCAAAGAGTTTCTGCAATCCCGAAAGGGGTTGATGAGGTTAGGCAGCCTGGTCGACGAGCGATCCGCCGGTTTGTTGGGGCTCACACTGCCCATTACCATAAGTCGGCCGAAGCCGGCCCCCAGTGGCGATAATCTCTAACACTTGGGAAAGATGAATCAGCGTGCGCTGGACGACGACCCAATTGGTCAGACTCTGGTGCTGTAGCAAGCGGGCACGAGCGGATGCTTCACGAACCTTGGAATTCAATCCTTCGCGTTGCGCGCGTGGCAAGGCCTGCGTCAGCGAGCGAATGCTGTCATTCGGCAGACCTTCGTTGGCCGCTAGCGCCAGCAGCGCTGCGCGGTGATCGTGACATGCTTGCAGTTTGACGAGCAGCGCTTCTTCACGCGGCTGCATGCCGGCCAGTGCCGCTGCATCGGGCGCCAGCAGTATGGCACGTTTCTCCTTCAACATTTGCAATAGTTCGCTTTGGACTGCGGAAAGTTCGTGGAGCAGGCCGGCGATCTCGCTATCCCAGGAAGTCGACATAGTGTTCGCTTTCTTAGTGGCAAACCACCTAAAAAGGGAGCGGCATTCGATGAAGGGCTTCGGTGCCGAGTCTAAGCCCGGTTGAGTTGGAACAAATCGAACATGGGACCGGTGAAGTCGGCCGCGTTGGACTCGGCCATTTTAGCGGCCAGGGTTTGGTCGAGCTGGCCGCGAAACGCTTCTTCGGCCCGGCCGCCGTGGAAGTAGGCCGCCTTGCCGGTCGTTTTTCGCATGGCGCTGAGCATTTGGCTGTAAAAGGATTCACCGACGAACGAATCGAAGGCTTTGCGCACTTCGGACGGCGTGCCGCCGGCCGTTTGCAGCTTTCCGGCCTGAGCCTGATCGGGGCCGGCCGACAACTGGGACTGCGCGATTTGGGGAGTACGCAGGGGGCTGATTTCCATGAGCCTTTTCCTTGGGGGATCGCAAAACGCGGTGTCTACGCCGTGCAGACCGTCGATCGGCTATTCGATGACCAGCGTGCCGTGCAGTTTTCCCGACCGCTCCAAACCTTTGATGATTTCGATAATATCTTTGTTTTCCACCTTGACGGCATTGAGCGATTCGACCAGCGACTTGAGCTTGGCGGTCTGGGCTTGCTTGGTGTCGATGGGGACGAAGCGCTTGACCGAAAGATCGGCGCCTGCCTCGATCACGATGTTCTTGTGCGTGACGACTGCCGCGCCAATTTCTATGTCGCCGTCGATCACTACGCTGCCAGCCCGCTCGTTGATCACTACCCGCGACTCGGATGGCAACTCGAAGGTGGGCAAGCTGAGCACTTCGGAAATGAATTGCACCGGATCGTTGCGGTATTGTCGCGGAATCATGACCTCGATATTCACTTGATTCAGGGCCCGGGCCAGATAACCCTCCTGGCTTTGAATCATCATGTGATCGTTGATCAAATCGGCCGTATCCTGTGCAACCTGGAAGCTGGCATGGTTCTGGTCGAGCACCAGCACGACTTTGTTGTCTTTGGAGAACTTGGTGAAGAAGTCCTCTTCCAGGCGACATCCCCTATGGATCTTGGCGTTGGTGGGCGTGATTAGATCGTCGAGGTGAAGCGGGCCTTGGGCGAATGCATACACGCGCTTGTTGCCCACTTGCGGCCCCTGCAGCGGAGTCATGAACAGAATGCCGTTGTTCAGGCTCTTGGCCGCGCCGATCGAGCTGACCACGCAGTCGATCTGGTCTCCCTGTCGGCCGCCGGAAGCCGGCACCGTGGCAGTGACCATCACCAAGGCCACGTTCTTGACATCCTTCAACTCCGCTGGACCGTTTTTGCCCAGTTGGTTGCCCATCAGTTGAAGCGTCGTGGCCAGGGCGCGAATCGTTGGCAAGAAATCACCCGAGTCGCCGGTGCCTTTGAGGCCCACGACGAGTCCCAAGCCCTGCAACGTGTTTTCTTCCTGCCCCTTGACTCGGCAAATGTTCTTAAGCAACGTGCGAGCGTTCAGCGGCGTGCCGCACGCGAGCGAGACAAGCATCGCCAGAATGAACAGTTTTGGCACGCGGTGGAGCATCGTGGGGCGTTTCATGGTCAGGGTCTGCTTTGCAAAAACTGTCGAATCGATTAGTCGATGCGAGTGCACTAGAACAATCCGTAGCGATCGATGAGTTTGTACAACCATCCGCGGCGATAGCCGTCGCGGACGAGGCCTTGTTCACGCTTGAAGATACTTAGCTCGGCGACGTCTTCGCTCAATACGGTGTTGTTCGGCAGGATGTCTTCCGGCCGCACGATTCCGGTAAGCGATTGGTCCCACTGTTCGCTGTTGTTGCGGATCGTGCGGTGGGCTTCGAGCACCAGGTGGCCGTTGGGGCGGATGTCGACGATCCGGGCCGCGATGCGAAACGACATGGCGTCGCGAGTATCCAAATCCGACTGGGAGCGAAACTGACCCTGCAACGTGCCGTTGATGTGCAGATCGCCATCATTCATGTGGTCGGGTTTCAAGGCCAACCCCTGCATCTTGACCCAGTTGCTCAGTTCGGCATTCAACTGGGCCTGCTTGCGGCGCTGGATTGTGGCGTCGCTGGTGACCTGCGATTTTTCATTTACGACGACCGTGACCAAATCGTTGAGTCTCAACGGTTTCACGGGGTCGGTCTCTTGGTAGAGCCAAGAGCTGTTCTTCAAGGTCAGTGGATGGGCGTTGGTCGGCAGGTCCTCGAAGAACAAGCTCGAGTTCTGCGCGGCGGCGCGGTTCGCCGCCATCGTCAACAACGCCAGCGCAGCGACCGTTCTGAAGAGTCGATGGAAATCGAAAGTGTTGTTCGATGCGTGATTCATGGTGATTGGCTATTTGGTCGTGCTGGGGACCGATTCTGGCGGCAGCGGCGCCTTGGGCTGCCGCTTGTGGTAGCTGCTTTGTTGCACGTGCGGTTCGCTGGAGTTTGGCGATGCCTCGCTAGGGGTGCTTGCGGCATGCGCATACACCTCGGCTTCCTGGGGTCCGCTGACCCGCGCGAAATAGGGTTTGCGGTCGGTCAGGGTCTCGACTCGCACCAGGTCTCCTTCGCCTCCGGATTCCATGGCTCGCGCCGTCGTGCGAACCCGCAGGCCGGCCGTTCGCGCATAAACCGTCACGATGTCCGACCGCTGCACCAAAATCGGACGGCGGATGGATTGCTCGTCCAGGATTTGTCCCTCGACGAGCGCTCGCGTGGCTTCCTTGCCCACGACTTCGTCGATCGTGCAATACACGCGGACCGTGCCTTCGGCCGGCTTGCCGAATTGCAACCGCACGTCCGAGGCCTTGAGGATCGCCCCGCGTGGCAGGCTTTGTGCTGCCACGACCATGGTCGGCGGAAGCGACACTTGCACGCCCAGCGGAACGCGCACCACGCCGTCGCGCGATCGAAATGCAATCGTCAGCGCCTGTAGGCCCGTCCAGGGACTTTGACCCCCGTCGACTTGCAACATGCCGTTGCCGACGCCCAACGATTGGGCCTGATCGGGAGTAAGATCGAATTTGACGTCCCATTCCGCTTTGTTGCCGGTGCGTTCGACCAGGTACTCTTGGATCGCGGCGCGCACGCGGGACGTAATCTGCTGCATCGGCATGCTGAAACCCGCCTTGGGTACGGCAACCGTGGGCGTGTCTACAACGCCCAGCAACGTCACCTGGCTGGCACCTGTGAAGCGATGGTCGTTGGGGTTCACGCCTCGCAAGTGCAATAGATCCTGGATTTCGCGGACTCTCAGGACGCGTTTCTCGCGGGCCGGCGGCGCGGGCAGCAAGTCGATGGCCGCAAGGCGTTTGACCTCTTCGGGATTCGAGTCGTAAATCTCGGCCACGTCGGCCAGCAGAACCAGGCCGCCATCGACGCGGCACTCGGAGCGGAAGTGGAACTCCGCGGCGCTTGCGCATGTGCCGATGCCGGCCAGCATGATCGCCAGCAGCCATGTTTTCGGAAAGTGGTTTGCCATGAAACGCGGCATGGATCGACCTTGTAGGGAAAGAGAACTAGAACCGGCGCAAGTTGGCGACCAATTGCAGCAATTGATCGCCTGCCTGCACTGCCTGCGAATTAAGCTCGAAGGCCCGTTGCGTCGTGATCAAGTCGACCAATTCGTTGACCGGCTCGACGTTTGACGCTTCCAAGTTTCCTTGACGCAACACCCCAACGCCGTTTTGGCCGGCAATTCCGATTTGGGCCGGCCCCGAGGCGTCGGTGAGTCGGTAGAGGTTCTCGCCCAGTTTCAGCAAACCCTCGGGATTGATGAACGTGGCAAGCTGGAGCTGTCCGGCTTGACTCATGGTGGAAGTACTCGACTGCTGATACTGGACAATGCCGTTCGGTGCGATCGAGATTCCCGTGGCATCCTGCGGAAGCGTAATGGGCGGAGTCACGAGACGACCGGTCTGCGCCGATCCGATCACGATCTGCCCCAGGGCGTTGATGGAAAAATTTCCGGCCCGCGAATACTCGATTTGTCCGGTATCAGGATCGTTGACTTGGAAAAAGCCCTTGCCCTCGATGGCCACGTCCAAATCTCGATTGGTTTGGCGAAAAGCACCTTGAGTGAAGTCGGTTTGGGTGCTTTGCACGCGCGTGCCGAGCCCCACGGCAGTGCCTGTTGGCGTGTATTGGCCCAGTGAATCTTGAGCGCCCGGCAACTTGAGGTTGCGGTAAAACAGGTCCTCGAAGTTGGCGCGCGTTTCCTTGAACGCGGTCGTGTTGACGTTGGCCAGGTTGTTGGCGATGACATCCAACTTGGTTTCCAGGGCGTGCATGCCCGTGGCGGCGGTATAGAGAGCTTGAACAGTCATGGTTCGGTCGCAATTTGGTGAGAGTTATCGCGGAGCGCTTGCCCCGCCGGCGAATGGTCCGAAAGTGGGTTTAGGTATCCTTGAGCACCTGGCTGATGAGCGTGCCGAGCATGGTGTCCTGCGTTTTTATCATGGTGGTGTTAGCCTCGAAGGCGCGCGAAGCCTCGATCAATTCCATCATTTCCAAAGTGGGGCGAACCCCCGAGCCTTCCAAGAATCCGGCGGCCACGTGTCGTTCCGTGGGCGGCACGGGTTGGGGTTTGGCCAGTGGCATGAACAGGTTGTCGCCGGCTTTAGCCAGGTCGCTGACATGTTGAGGGCGTACGATGGCCAGCGGAACGACAGTGCCCGCCTGTTGCAGCGAGCCGTCGGGCGAGAACGTCCACGGTCCGCCCTCGGGATCGATGATGATGGGGCTTCCGTCGGCGCCCATCACTGGTTCGCCCGACTGGGTTACCAGGGCCCCGTTGGGTCCGATCGAAAAATTTCCGGCTCGCGTGAGAAAGTCTTTCCCGTCTCGCCGCACGACGAAGAAGCCATCGCCGTCGATAGCCAGGTCGGTTTCACGGCCGGTGTTCTTGAGCGTGCCGGGCGAGAAATCGGTCATCGTGCCGGACAGGAGCACGCCGCCGCTCAAGTCATTGAGCGTTCCCGAGCCGGGCTGATCCAACCCGCGCTGGTCGGCCTCCGAGTAGCGCGCCTGAAAGACCGCCACGTCGCGTTTGAAGCCTGAGCTGTCGACGTTGGCCAGGTTGTTGGCCACGACCTTGAGGCGCTCCGACTGAACGTAGGCGCCTTCGGCAGAAATGTATAATCCGTACGGCACGACTGAACTCGTCTACTCAGGGTTGGCCCCCCCTGGCACTCGCCGAGTTCCCGGCGTGGCACTGTCATTAGCAAGCGGCGTGCCGGAAGAATCCTGGCGATGAAATCCGTTGGAAAATGGTGTCCGAAGCACCAATCCGCATGGGCTTTGCGCTGCAAGAATCCGGCGGCCAACGTCGTCCGCCACGGGTCGGCAGGTTCCACCGAGTCGCGGTTTTTGCCGATCTCAAGGCGCAAAACCGGCCGATTTCGACCCACGGCTACGATCGTGCGACGAAGCGTTAGCCGACATTCGTTTCGCGCGACTGCTGGATCAAGGTGCTTGCGCCCTGGGTGATCAACCGGCCGGCGACGTCAGCTCCCAGCCGCAGGGCTTCCTCGGGCGCGGCAAGGCCGTAAGCGGCGAGGCGTTGTCGTCCGTCGGCGCTGAGCACGACGGCGTCCAGTCGCAGTTGGCCGTCCGCTTCCTGCCGAGCCCAGGCGCCGACCGGCGCCAGGCAGCCGCCACACAGCGTGGCCAGCAGCATGCGTTCGGCCAGCACGGCCTGATGCGAGGGCCCGTGGTCCAGCCGCTCGTGGACCGCGCGCGTCGCGCGATCATCCACGCGCGTTTCGATTCCCAACGCGCCTTGCCCCACGGCCGGCAACAGAATGGCGGGTTCGAGGATCTGCGTGATTTGAGCGTCCAAACCCAGCCGCTTGAGCCCAGCTAGCGCCAGCACCAGCGCGTCGTACTGGCCGGCGGCCAGTTTTTGCAGCCGGGTTTCGACGTTGCCGCGAATGTCGCGCATCTGCAAATCGGCTCGCGCGTGCGACAATTGGGCCCGACGACGCAAGCTGCCGGTGCCGATCGTCGCTTTCTGGGGCAATTGGTCGAGCAATGTCGCGTCGCGGCTGATCAGCGCGTCGCGCGCGTCCTCGCGCTCGGGAACGGCCGCTAGTACCAGGCCGTCGACGACGTCGGTCGGCAGGTCCTTCAAGCTGTGTACGGCCAGATCGATCCGGTCGTCGAGCAAGGCACGTTGAAGTTCTTTGGTAAATACTCCCGAGCTGCCGAGATTTCCAATCGGATCGCGTTGGACCGTGTCGCCGCGGGTCGTAATAAGAACCAGTTCGATCTGGACACCCGCGGCAGTCAGTCGCGCGGCTACCCATTGGGCTTGCCAGCGGGCCAACGTACTGGCCCGCGTACCGAGTCGAAGTCGTAGCGTGCTCATGGGCAAGTCTGGGGGCAGATTGCAAGAGGAAAGCGGGGCCTGACCACACGTTCTATTCTTGTCATTCCGCCGGTGCTGACAAGGCGGCCGGCGAGAGTTGACACGCGAACGTGCCGAAAACGACCCACCAAGAAACCTCAGGCCAACCCTTCGGCCCGGGCCGGAACGACGACCGCGACGAACGCGGCGCCTGCCCGGGTGAGCGTTTTTGCCGCCTCGTTGACCGTGGCTCCGGTGGTCATGATGTCATCGACCAGGAGCAGCCGGGCTCCCGGCAGGTCGGCATGTCGTGCGGCACGAAAGGCCCCTCGCACGTTGGCCGTGCGTTTGGACGGCGAGAGACTCGCCTGAGGCGCCGTCCGGCGGCAGCGCGCCAGAAGATGGGATGCCAAGGGAATGTCGAGATGGCGGGCCAAACGTTCGGCAATGGTCTCGGGGCTGTTCACGCCGCGCCAAATCTTTCGCGTCCAGTGCATGGGAACCGGCACGACCGCGTCGGGTTGCAGCGCCGCCCAACGCGCGTCGTTCGATTTGGCCAACATTTCTCCCAGCGCGATTGCCAAGGCGCGCTCGTGCTGCTTCTTGATCCGCAATACCGCCGCGCGCAACTTGCCTTGATAGACGCCAAGCCGAACCACGCCGTGGAAATGAAGCCGTTCATTCTTGCATCGCGGGCAGCCGTGCGAGGCATCGACGCGGGCATCGCTCACGACGGTCGAGCCACAGCGCGCGCAAGCCCGGCCGCATTCCATCATCTCCGCGCGGCACGCGGGACACAGCAACACGGACTCGCGGCTCTCGATGGGGCAACGACAAAACGCGCAACTGGGCGGGTAGACAAGATCGAGTCCGAGATTCAGCCACCGGCCGGCCCGCGTTACGAGCGTCGCCGGCTTTCGCGGCGACAGGTCTTGCGAACCGGCGAACCTGGCCACGGTGACTCTCGCAGGTTGGGAGGGAAACGTAATCGTTATGGTTTTTATATATCCGTGCCATGGCGCTCGGTCCATCGGCGATCAAGATTATTTGTTCCCGAGGTTGAGTTTACCCGCGGGTTCGAGGCGCTTGATCGCCGAAAACGGCCGCCTGCCGGGCTTGCGGGGCGTCGACCGATCTTGACTCTCCGCAATAACTTAAATATGGTGCCTACGCGTTTTCGGTCGTCCCGTTGGGAGTGCTAGGCAATGACACTTGCGCGGCCACTTAGCCAGCGGGCTCAGCGCTCCGGTCCGCAGCCCATCAGCGAGTTGATGCGTTTGGCGCTAGCGCGGCCGGAACTCATATCCTTGGCGGCCGGCTTCGTCGATCAGGAGAGCTTGCCGGTGACGGAAATCCAGCAAGCGATGCAGGCCGTGCTGGCTGACATTCCACGGGCCCGAGCCGCCTTGCAATACGGCACCAATGCGGGATACGCGCCATTGCGCGAAGCGGTGCTCGCGCGTTTTCTGGCCGCCGACTCTCGGCAAGCCGGCCAGGCGCCATCTGTCGAACAGGTGATTTTAACGCCGGGCAGCAACCAGTTGCTGCATCTGGTGGGCGAGGCTTTGCTCGACCCGGGCGACTACGTGCTGTGTGCCGCGCCAACGTATTTTGTATTTCTGGGGATGCTCGAAAGCCTGGGCGCTCGCTCGGTCGGAGTGGCCGCGGACGAGCAGGGTATGATCCCGGAAGCGCTGGAAGAAGCGCTCGAGCGGCGTCAACAAGCTGGCGACCTCGCCCGAGTCAAAGCCATCTATCTGACCAGCTATTTCGAGAACCCCAGCACGGCGACGCTTTCGCTGGCGCGCCGCGGCCAGGTTGTCGAGATTGCCAGGCGTTGGTCGCGCCACGCGCCGATCTATATCATCGATGACGCGGCGTATCGCGAGTTGCGCTACGCCGGCGCCGACCTGCCAAGTCTGCGCAGCTTCGATGCCGACGGAGACACGGTGATCGTCGCCGAAACGTTTTCCAAGTCGTTTTCGCCGGGCGTGCGAGTCGGCTGGGGGATCCTTCCGCCGGATCTGGTCGACCCCGTCACCAGCCTGAAGGCGAACATCGACTTCGGTTCGCCCCATTTGAATCAACATCTGATGGCCGCCGTGCTGGAGCGTGGGCTGTTCGAGCCGCACGTGGCGGAATTGCGCGTGCATTATCGGGCCAAGCTCGAGGCCATGCTGCGAGCGATGGACGATTTTCTGGCGGATATTCCCGGCGTGCGTTGGCGCCGGCCCAGCGGAGGGCTGTATGTCTGGCTGGAATTGCCCCCGGGCATGGACGCAGGGCCCGCCGGCAGCTTGATGCAGCATGCGATGGACGAAGGCATGCTCTACGTGCCGGGACAGTATTGCTATGCGGCCGAGGGCGAGCCGGGCCGGAGGGACAGAATTCGCTTGAGTTTCGGCGTGCAAACCGCTGAAAATATCCGCCGTGGCATCCAGGCGCTGGCCCGGGCGATCGATCGCTCGGGCTGATAGGCTTCGTGGACCTTGGGAGCATTCACTCGTGTCGAACGTGCAAGGACGTGCAGTCCCCGGCGGTCTCGTGCGATTCATGATCATCGATCGGTACATGCTGCGCCAATTTCTACAGACCTTCTTGATCTGCTTTTGCAGCCTCACGGGACTTTTCATCGTCATCGATGGCTTTGGGAACCTGGAAGAGTTCATCAGGTTTGCGCCCGAGCACGGTGGGTTGCTGGCGGTGATGGGCGAGTACTATGCTTACCAGTCGCTGGCGTTTTTCGATACCACGAGTCACATCCTGACCTTGATTGCCGCGATGTTCACGGTGACGTGGATTCAGCGCCACAATGAGCTCACGGCGCTGGAGTCGGCCGGCATTCCCAAATTGCGCGTGGTCAAGCCGGTGATCGTCGCCGCGGTGGTGATCAGTTTGCTCAGCGCCGCGAATCGCGAGTTGATCATCCCTATCCCTTCGGTGCGCAGTCATCTGAGCCACAACGCCCAGGACCTCCAGGGCAGCGCCGCCAAACCGCTCACCCCGCTTTGGGATAACGAAACGGTCGTGTGGATCGGAGGATTTGGATCGGAGATGCAAGCTTCGGAACAGCGCATTCATAAGCCCGACTTTCATCTGCCCGCCGGCCTCGATCGCTACGGCCCGCGGCTGTTGGCCGAAGATGCCTGGTATCGCTCCCCGCAGGCGGACCATCCGGGCGGCTATCTGTTTCGAAACGTGGCGCAGCCCAAGGGGCTCGATAACGAGCCTTCGCTTTCCCTCGGCGACCGGGCCGTGTTGTTGACTCCGCGCGATCATGGCTGGCTCAAGCCGGGCGAGTGTTTCGTGGCCAGCAACGTCAGCTTCGACGATTTGCAGGCCGGCGACGGTTGGCAGTTAGCGAGCACGCTGGAAATGATTCGCGGCTTGCACAACCGCAGCCTCGATTTTGGGGCCGATGCGCGATTGGCCATCCATGCGCGAATCGTCCAGCCCGTGTTGGACGTCACGCTTTTGTTTCTGGGGCTGCCGCTGGTCTTGTCGCGTTCGAATCGAAACGTGTTTCTCGCCATCGGCTTGTGTCTGGTCTTGGTGGTCGCCTTTATGTTGGTCGTCCAGGCGTGTAAAACGTTGGGGTCCAGGTACTGGCTCGAGCCGGCCTTGGCCGCCTGGCTGCCGCTAATGATTTTCGTGCCATGTGCCGTGGGCCTTTTTCAACCCCTTCGCGAGTAGAACCAGGATCCGCACCATGAGCAAGCAGCGTCCCCAGATCGATGAAAACGCCACGCCCTGGGTCGACGGGCTGACGATGCCGCAAGTCTTGAGGCACACGGCCGGTCGCTATCCGGATCACGACGCCCTGGCGTTTCCGGCCCTCGGATTGCGACTCAGCTATCGCGAGTTTTCCGAGCAAGTCGACCTGGCGGCCCGCGGTCTCTTGGCCCTGGGCATCCAACGCGGCGAGCACGTGGCCATCTGGGCCACCAACGTGCCCGAGTGGATCGTGCTGCAGTTTGCCACCGCGCGGATCGGCGCGGTGTTGGTCAACATCAATCCGGCCTATCGGCCGTTCGAGTTGAAATACGTGCTCAACCAGAGCGATTCGGTGGCGCTGTTTCTGGTGGCGAAGTTCAAGTCGTCCGACTATTTCGCGATGCTCACTGAGGTCTGCCCCGAGCTGGCCTCGGCCGAGCCGGGCAAATTGCACTCGCCTGAGTTTCCGAAATTGCGTTGGGTCGTGGCCCTGGAAGAACAGGCGCCCCCCGGCGGCATCCGTTGGGAGGAAATGCTGCGGCGGGCGACCAAAAGGCCGGCCACCGTGCTGGACGAAATCGACGCACACCTGCGACCCGAGCAGGCCATCAACATTCAATACACCTCGGGCACGACCGGATTTCCCAAGGCGGCGATGCTCAGCCATCGCAACTTGCTGCTCAACGGCTACTACGCCGGAGTGTGCCAGGCCTTGACGGCCGAAGACCGCGTTTGCATTCCGGTGCCCCTCTACCATTGCTTCGGCTGCGTGCTGGGCACGATCACCTCGGTGGTGTTTGGCGCGGCGATGATCATCCCGGCCGAGAGTTTTGATGCCGTGGCCACGCTCGAGGCGATCGAACAAGAACGGGCGACCGCCCTGTATGGCGTGCCCACGATGTTTATCGCCCAGTTGCAAGATCCCAGTCTGGCGGACCGCGATTTGAGCTCGCTGCGCACTGGCGTCATGGCCGGCAGTCCTTGCCCGATCGAAGTCATGCGGCAAGTCATCGACCGCCTCGGCGCGCGCGAAGTCACGATCGGCTACGGCCTGACCGAAGCGTCGCCGCTGATCACGCAGAGCCGCAGCACCGATACGCTGGAGCTCCGCGTGGAAACCGTGGGCCGGGCTCTGCCGGGCGTGGACGTGAAAATCGTCGATCCGGCCACGGGCAATACGCTGGTGGACAACCAGCAAGGCGAGCTCTGTGCGCGCGGGCATGGCATCATGCTCGGCTACTATCACAATCCCGAAGCCACGCACGCCGCGGTTGATCCCGACGGCTGGCTGCACTCGGGCGACCTGGCCGTGCGGCTGCCCAACGGCTACTTCCGCATCACCGGCCGCATCAAGGACATGGTGATCCGCGGCGGCGAGAACATCTATCCGCGCGAAATCGAAGAGTTTCTGTTCACGCACCCAGCCGTCGAGCAAGCCGCCGTGGTGGGCGTGCCCGACACGAAATATGGCGAGGAGCTTTGCGCGTGGGTCAAGCTGAAGACGGGCTGTGCCTGCGCGGAAGACGAGATTCGCGCGTATTGCAAAGGCAAGCTGGCCTATTTCAAAGTGCCCCGCTACGTCAAATTCGTCGAGAGCTTTCCGCAGACCGTGACCGGCAAGATCCAGAAGTTCAAGATCCGCGAGCTGATGATCCAAGAGTACGCCCTGCAAGTGCAGGAAACGGCCTGAGCCGCCGCCGGCCCCGCGTACGCCGCCGCGAGCGCGTTCTGTCAATGTCCCAAAGTCCTCGACTTGTGCACCAGGATCCATATGCGCGCGCAAAAAATGTTTTGTCGTTGCAAGTCGTGGGTGCGATTGGTGATCGGATTGCGCGCTCATCGAGCAACAGTTTTGCAAAACACGCATAAGTCTCACCGTTGTGGTCGACAGTTCGTTGGCGTTTGTAAGATCATGTTTGCCATTGTGTGTGCCACTGCTGGCTCGTCCAGCAGTGAAATCCACGACGGAGAAAGCCACCGGAGTTGCACTTGAAAGCCTTGCCAGAGTTGCGGCTCATCGAGTGTGTTCCGGCAAACTCGTGGGTCAGAAAGAAGCACTGCTGGGCCAGCCAGCAGTGGCACACAGAGAAGAGGCCGCGGCGAGCGCGCGGAAGTGCCCAGGCACAAAAAAGTTCGTGCGGCGCCGCGATCGCGGTCGAGACCGTTCTCGTCGGACCGGACAAAAAATGCCTCGACCGCGGTGGCCGCGGCGACGCACTGGGATGATTTTGGGGCTTGCC
>JBGQKM010000085.1:0-19426 GCA_041499515.1 Planctomycetia bacterium
AACTCCACGGGTCCTACCCGACTCCCGATCGACTTACGCTACGGTCACGCAAAACTTATCTAGAATCGTTTCGTGTTTCCGCAGTGAGCGGCTCGCCGGTGTAGTTTCGCGACTTACCAGGGACTTATTCACGAAGGTTCGTGTGCCGCTGCGCTAACTTGGGGCTTTGTCATCCGGGCCAAGAACCAACCCACGCGACGCAAAACCGTTGACACCTCAACCACCCCTCAGGCCGATCAGCTAGGCGACATTATCCCAAAACGCGTGGCCTGGTTTCTAGTGGCGTTTGTGAGCCAATTGGAAATTTTTTGTCGGCGGACATCTTGTGGTAGTCGGGCGGCTGTCCGATAGAATGCACTTGGGAAGACGCTGTGCTCGTTTTTCCGGATCCAAACGATGATTCTTGTTCCGTGTTCCAAACAATGACTCCCGTCCCCTTTAATTATTCCCTGATATACCGAGCTACGGTGCGCCATCTATGACGTTCCAAATCTCAACCGAATTTGGCGAGTTTCGAAGAAATGCAACCGCGGCACCTGTTGGGGAAAAAGCTACTGACCAACAATTCTGTCCATCGGTACTTATCGAACAAATCTCCTGCCAAGTTCTAGTGTTCCAGAGTATCACCCCTTCGCTGCCTGCACTTCCGAGGATAGCACCATCGGATGAAGCCGCTATCGACAAAGCGTTGGAGCCCAACGATACGGAGGTTCTGATCTCCTTCGATTTGATATCGAAGATGTTGGCGGTCGGAAGAAACGTAGAGGTCAGGACAGCTAGGAATTGTCCATCCGCGGAAACCACCATGGCCTGATTGTAGAGAATTGGCTGGGACTTCCTGTCGGCAATACGTTCGAGCTTGGCACCTTGGAAATTGAACGCATAAGTGCCCGGTGTCGTACCGTTTGTTTGATCGAATGCAACAAATTTGTTCTGGTGAGGCCATATCGCGAACGTCGCGGAGTGTACGTTTGCAAGCTGCTTTCCAGATGGTTTCCAAATTCTCACTGACTGTGCATCGCTCGCGATGATGTGCGTATCGTCTGGCGAATATGCAACGCTCAAGATTGGGCCTTCTGAACCTTCAATGGTAGTTTTTAGTCGAGAAGTCCCAAGGTCCCAAACCCGGATCGTTTTATCGCGGGAGCCGCCCACAATGAACTTGCCATCATGGGAAAAGGCAAGGCACGAGATCGGGTCTCCAGGACCAGCGAGCGGCGCCCCTTCATTCGTTCCGTCAATGTCCGCAACCCTGATTACGCTAGCATCGCCGAACGCAATAGTTTTTCCGTCTGGCGAGAACGCGACTTCCGACATGTTATTCTTTGGATCGCGTCTGAGGATTCGGGAGCGGCGTTTCACATTTAGATTCAACCGATGACTATCCGCCAGTCGCGTCGCTATGCCACTCGGCAAATTGAAATAGAGGGCTGCGTTCTTTAGAGAGTCAACGGCCTTGATCCGCTTCTCGATTCGCGCCTTTTCTAGTCCTGATAGGCCAGCGGCGCTTCGCTTGTACCAGTATACGGCTCGCAGACGAGCTTCCGTAGAATCCGCCTCTTTTTCGTCCTCTGCATAAGCCCACCATCCATCTCCAACCGCCGCCGCTTTTTCTGATGGGGTAGGAAGCGCAAGATCTGCCTCTGCAAGACTACTTAGGTTCTTGTCTGCACCAAGGACCAGCATTGGCAAACCCGCGCTCCAATCGCCCTTGCGCAGGCAACGGTACTTGCCGACGGCAAGATTGGCCGAAGCATCTGCAGGTTGCTCTTCCAACGTTTTTCGAGCATCCGAGATTCGATCCAACTCGGCTTTTAGCTGCTGTACGCGACGGAGTTTAGCCGTAAACTCCAGCGACGCTTTTACATTCTTCAACCTCTTTGTCGCAACGATGCCCGAAGTAAGTAGTCTTTCGGCTATTTCCAAGCGGTCCTCAAAGATCGCTTGGTCCGTCGATCGTTTCACGGAGATAATTACCGTATCGGCTTGTGCGCTACTCGCAATGTGCTTGGTCAGCATCTGCAACGCTTCCGACCGGACAGCAAGTTCGTCGACTTCAAAGAATTTCGCCAGCTCGTCCAGCGCGAGTACGGCAGTAGTTGCGTCGCCGGCATCAATTGCAAATTTGAGCGAGTGAGTCAACAGGACATATTTGCCATCAAGCGAATCACTGGTTTCGATGCCCTCCTTCAAGAGCTTCTTAGCAATCTCGGCCCTCTTGCTGGGTTTTTTGGCTGCGTCAAAGTCATCCTTGTAGACTTCCTCGACGAGCTTGCTGGCTTCGTGTTGATCTTCCTTTGAAGGGACAGCTACCTTTGCAGGCGGGTCTTCCATTGCGTTCGTCAGATGCGGTCGAACAACAAGTTGCCCAAACAAAATGAGCGGCAAGACAAATTGCAATCGCATTAGATCCCCCATTTGTTGGTAACCGTTCGACCGATTTCCATGATTATGGCCCCGTAAATTGACGTAGTCCAGTAATGCAGTCCGCTTCCCAGCGGCCGGCGAACCCGGACAACGGTTAAGTCGACGTGAACGTTGTTCCAATTGACATTCCCCTAACTGAGGTTCGCTCGGGGACGGGTGGCGGGGCAGTACGTCGGTAGTGCGCGGGAAGGCGAGTGTCTTCTTTTTGGGGTCTATAGGGCCAGGAAAACGGGTCATCACTGAATTCGGCGGACCTCCACGCAGCCGGCGAAATTGACGATCGCCGCGGGCTGCTTCGGCCACAACACCCGGCTCAGATTTTCAATAACCGTCCAGCAGAAAATCAACGCGGGTCAATATCCCCGCGGGTGCGAGGCGTGCCATTTCCAGGCGGTGCGGGCGATCGCTTCGAATTCGGGGTATTGCGGGCGACAATCGAGGACGCGCTGGGCTTTGCGGGCTTCGGCGACCAGCTCGGGCGGATCGCCAGGCGTCGCGGTTGCTAGGAACCGATCCGAAAACCATCCCTCACCCTGCCCTCTCCGGCTCGACTGAGCTCGCCGAAGTCCGCAAGGGGCGAGGGTTCTCGTATAGGCGCTAATGCCCGGCGGGGGCCAGGCCGTCGCGGGCTTCGCGCTGGCCGCGGGCGATGTTCAACGGGATGATGATGATCCAGCCGACGATGAAGAACGCCAGCAGGCTGACAATCGCCAGGTGCGCGCTGCCGGTGCGGGCCAGGATTTCGCTGAAGAAGATCGGGCCCAACACGCTGACCGCCTTGCCCGAGAGATTGAAAAACCCAAAAAACTCGCCCGTGCGTGCCGCCGGAGTCATCAGGCCCATGATCGTGCGGCTGACCGATTGCGTTCCGCCCAACACCAGCGCCGTGGCGGCGGCCATGACCCAGAAGTGCCAGTTTTCGGTCACGAAAAAACCGCTCACCAGCACGATCACCCACACGCCGAGACAGAGGTTGAGCGTGGTCTTTTGTCCGATGCGATCGGCGATCCAACCGACGAACAACGCCCCGGGCAGTGCGACGAATTGGATCATCAGAATCACCTGAGCCAGCTCGGCGATTTCCATATGCAAGACTTTTTCGGCAAACACCGAGGCTTGCGAAATCAGCGTTTGCACGCCGTCGTTGAAGATCAGAAACCCGAGCAGGAAAATCGTCAACATGCGATAAGAGCGGATGTGGAGAATCGTCTGTCCGACCTCTTGCAGGCCGCGGCGGGCCGTGGCCAAGAGCGATTCCCGCTCGCGCTTGGGCTGCCCCTTGTCGCGAACCACCAGCAGGATCGGAATGCTGAACACGGCCCACCAAATCCCCATCAACAGCAGGCACAGCCGCGGCACGAATCCGTTTTCGGTGGGCAAGCCCCAGGCCTCGCCTTGCTTGAGCAGGATCATGGCGATCAGCAACATCAGGCCGCCCCCGACATAGCCCGTGCCATAACCCCAGGCCGACACGCGGCCCATATACTCGTCGTCGGCGATCTCGGGCAGAAAGGCGTTGTAGAAGCTTTGCACGAGCTCGTAATTCAAATTGGCAATCAGAAACAGCACCACAAACAGCCAAGGCCGGTCGGGCGTGGCGAAAAACATCAATGCCGATGCGCCCGACCCGAGCAGCGTCGTCGCGCACAGCCAGGCCCGCTTATTGGCGTGGCTGTCGGCGATGGCGCCCAGGATCGGCGAGAGAAAGGCCGCCACCAGCATGGTGATGCCGATGCCCCAGCCGTAGGCGCGGACGCCGGCCTCGTCGGGCAGCACGGCCCGCTGCAGGTATCCGACCAGCACGGTGATATAGATCGTCGAGTAGGCGCTATTGGCCCAATCGTACATGCACCAGGCGATGATTTCGCCGCGTTGGTTCTTGGCAGGCACGGGCAGAGTAGCGCTGTGGGCCATGCAATCCCCGCTAGAATGATCGGGGCCGATCGGCCTGGCCCCGCACGAATCGCGCCGGTTTGTTGATCCGCCGAGAACAAATCCGCCGCCGCTGTTCAGATTTAGAACCGTTCCGAAAACGACCCCTCACCCTGCCCTCTCCCACAAGGGGAGAGGGTTTTCGGATAGGCTCACCCTGCCCTCTCCGGCTCGACTGAGCTCGCCGAAGTCCGCGAGGGGAGAGGGTTTTCGGATAGGCTCTTATACCACACGCGCCGATGGCTCGCTATCGGGAAGTTCGTTGGCGGTGCGAGCGATCTTGGCAAGCGAAGTCCCAAGGCTTGGAGCCGGCGGACAAAACCTTTCGGAGAGAGGGACAGTCCCATTTTGCTCCCAGGACTCCGCAAAATCGGGACAGTCCCCGGCGGTTTTGTCCGCTGGCTCTTAATAAAAAAGCCCACGGCGATCGTGGGCTGGAATGCGCTTTTTGGGCGACGCGTGTGTGGCGGTTCAGGTGCCGAATTCGGGCCGGCGGCGTTGCAACTGGCTTTGCAGCCGCTGGACGATCGAGCTGTGCATCTGGCTGACGCGGCTTTCCGACAGATCGAGCGTGGCGCCGATCTCTTTCATCGTCAGCTCTTCGTAGTAGTACAAAATGATGATCAGCCGCTCATTGCGGTTGAGGCCCTTGGTCACCAGCCGCATCAGATCGTTCTTCTGGATCCGTCGCGTGGGATCTTCGCCCTTCTTGTCTTCCAGAATGTCGATCTCGCGGACGTCCTTATAGCTGTCCGTTTCGTACCACTTCTTGTTCAGGCTGATCAGGTTGACCGCGTTGGCCTCGAGGATCATTTTTTCCAGTTCGGGCACGGAGATGCCCATGTATTCCGAAAGCTCGATTTCGCTGGGCGTGCGACCCAGGCGGGCTTCGAGCGTCTTAAGGCCCTCGTTGAGCTTGCTGGCCTTGGAGCGAACCAGGCGCGGCACCCAGTCCATCGTGCGCAGCTCGTCGAGCATGGCGCCGCGAATGCGGGGCACGCAGTACGTTTCGAATTTCACGCCCCGCGACAGATCGAACGCGTCGATCGCGTCCATCAGCCCGAAAACGCCGGCGGAAATCAGGTCGTCGAGTTCGACGCCTTCGGGCAGCCGCGACCAGATGCGTTCGCCGTTGTATTTGACCAGCGGCAGATACATCTCCACGAGCCGATTGCGCAGCTCCTGGTTATGGGGATCGGCCTTGAATGTCTGCCAGATTTGCGCCACGTCCTCGGGCGCCAAGGTGGTCATCGCCATTCCATCCTCCGTGTTCTATTTCTGGCGGTTGTTCGTCTTCGAGATCCTTCTCGTGCCGTCGTCCCGTCGAACCCGATCGCCGAGGCGGTTCGGGCGCGGCGGATCCTTCGGTTAACCCTTGTTCGGCGTCGCGGACGGTTTCGACTGGTGGGCGTCGATTTCGGCCGCTACTTTGTCGCGCACCGAGTCGAACACCACCCAGTCAGCCAACTCTCCCACGACGTAGCCGACGAAAGCAAACAAAAATAATTGGATTGCCGCGGAAAGCAGCGTGGATTGGACCCCGGCGCCGTGCATCAGCCCGCGCACCGCGATAGTGAAAAAGGCCAACGGTCCCAGTACGCCCGCATAGTGACGACCCACGGACACCTCGTTCGCTAGGGCGTTAAGCTCTACGCAACCGGCACAGCTTATCAGCCGCGCCGCTGTCGACGGTGTCTGAGAGTATCGACCGGACGGGGTCCCGGGGTTAAATCATTTTGCGTTTTCTCCGCGATGAAATTCTTGTCTCTCGTGTCAACGATCTTTGCGACGTGTGTTTCTGGTTCTCAGGCCGAAAAGCGCGCCGTGGGGGGCGTCTGCTAGCGTCACGCCGAGCGGGCTACCGCGTGCCGGGGCGTGTCGCGTTGTAATTGGGTCCAGAGCGTGTCTGCCACGCGGTCCAGAGCGCGAGCCGGCTTGGAGCGTGCGGGGAAGATCAAAATGGGTTCGGCCGTGGGTGGCGACTCGCACCGCTCGACATATCCGGCGGCCGTGACTTGCAGGCCGAGAAACCGCCGGCACGCGTCGGCAATCCGCGACTGCACGTCGCCTGCGGCCTCGGCGTCGGGCGCAAGATTGACCAGCGGAAAGACCGGCGGCGACGTGTCACCAGCCAGCAGCACCTTGATGGCGGCGTAGCATTCCATCGTCGAAGTCGCGTCGGCCGTGGTCACCGCCAGCACCGCGTTGGCGGCTTGCCAGAAGCGACGCGCGAAATGATTGCGGCTGCTGCCGGCGTCGATCACGACGACGTCGGCGTGAGGCGTCAAGTTTTTCAGATCGGCCACAAAACGCTCCTGGGCCGCCGCCGAGCAATCGGACAGTGCGCCCGATGCCCAATCGCCCGAAAGCACCTGGATGCCTGAGGGTCCCCGCTCGAGCACTTCGTGCACGGTGCGTCTGCCGGCCAAGACGTCGATCACCGAGCCTCGTTCGGGATGCTGGCCCAAGCGGGCGTTGCCGCCGTGATCCAAATCGGCATCGACCCACACGGCGCGGCGTCCTTGTCGAGCCAGCGCGATGGCCAGGTTAGCCGCAATCGTGGTGGTGCCCACGCCCCCTTTGCCGCCGCTGACTACCAGCAGGGGCGCCGCACCTCCGGCCGTGGCCCCCGACAGGGCTCGCCGCCGCACGAGCAATCGTAATTCATCAGCTTGATCGTGCATCATGATCGCAATCAAGATTTCGAATCGTAAATGGGCTTCCCGCAGGGAGCCGCGATGCGGTTATTTTCCGGTGATGGGTTCCATGCCCAGGACAATCCGCGCCAAACGGCGCGGTTCGGCCGGGGCGATGTCGTCCGGCACGTTTTGTCCATGCGTCAGATAGCTCAGCGGCAATCGGCAGGTGCGCAATAGGGGCAGCAAATTGCCCAGCGACGCGGCTTCATCCAATTTCGTCAGCACCAGGGCGGTGGTGCCAACGGTGGCAAACTGTTCGGCCATCTTCGACAGGCTGCTGGCGCTGGCCGTGCTGCTGAGCACCAGGTGGACCTCGTCGGGCGCGGCTTCGGCCAGCATCGACTTGAGCTCCTGGATTTTGACTTCGTCGCGGGGGCTGCGTCCGGCGGTATCCATCAAGATCAAATCCAGATCGGCCATGCGGGCCACGGCCTGGTGCATTTCGCGCGGCGTGGCTACGATCTCCATCGGCAGGTCGATGATGTCGGCGTAGGTCCGCAGTTGCTCGACCGCGGCGATGCGGTAGGTGTCGACGGTGATCAGACCGACTCGCTGCTTTTCGCGCAGCCGATGATTGGCGGCCAGTTTGGCGATGGTGGTCGTCTTGCCGACGCCGGTGGGGCCGACCAGGGCTACCAGATGACGCCGGCCTGGCGTGATCTGAATGGGCCCGGCGACGCGGATCTCCTGCTCGATCATCTGGGCCAATTGCTGCTTCAGCCGCGACGGGTCGTTCGCGTCGTCGTTGTGTGCGTGATGACGCACGCGGTCCACCAGCTCGCGGGCCAGGTCCTCGTTCACGTCGGCTTCGATCAGGTCGGCGAACAGTCGAAACACCGCGTCGGGCATGTCGGGGAGCCCGGCCGGCGGAGAACGGCGGTAAAGGTCTTCAACTTTTGACTGCAGTTGGCTGAGTTGATCCTGCCAGGCGGAGTGCGACGCGGCCGGCGGGGCCGCTGCGCCGCGCTTCGGCGCCAGGGGTGCCTTGGGCGGAATGATTTCCAGCGGCCGCGGCCGCGCGTCCAGGGGTTTGTCGGCGGGCCGCTGCCGCGGCGGCAAACGGCTGGGAACCGTCACGCTGGTAGAGGCCACGACCTCGATCTCTCGCGCACCGCTGATCCAACGCAACAAGCCGCCGCCGCGCACTTCGCGCGTTTGCAGCACCGAGGCCTTGGGACCCAAGTCGCGCCGCACCAGGGCCAACGCTTCCTGCATCGTTTTGGCTCGATAGGTCTTGACGTTCATGGCTGGGACTTGGGGTCAGGAATTAACGGGAAATGTGTTTATGCTTTGCGCCCGCGGGCTCGGGTCACCGGGCCGCCGGCGCGTCGCTCACCAGGGCCATGGATTCGATCTGCGTGTCACGCGTTATCTCGTTGTAGCTGAGCACCACCAACCGCGGCAGGTGCGCGGCGGTCATCTGTTTCAGTCCGGCACGAATCTGCGGGCTGACCAGCACGATGGGCGAATGATTGGCCAGGGTGAGTTTTTCCAGTTCGTGGCTGATCAGCCGGCAGGTGGCTTCGACCGCCTGGGGCGACATGCGAACGAACAGTCCGCGATCCGTATGCTCGATGCCGGCCCGAATGCGATCCTCAAGCGCCGGGTCGAGGGCCACGACGTACAGGCGGTTGTGCGCGTCGCGATAGCGGGTGCAGATGACGCGAGCCAGGCGATGGCGCACGTATTCGGTCAGCAGGATCGGGTCTTTGGTGCGTGAGGCGAATTCGCCAAGCGTTTCCAAAATCGGACCCAACTGGCGAATCGAAACCTGCTCGCGCAACAGCAACTGCAAAATCTGCTGCACTTCGACCAGCTTCATCTGGCTGGGGACCAATTCTTCGACGACCGCCGGCGAGGATTTTTTCAGTTCCTCGACGAGGTGTTTCGTCGCGTCGCGGCTGAGGATTTCGTCGGCATGGCGGCGGACGATTTCGGTCAAGTGGGTCGCCAACACGCTAACCGACTCGACCACGGTGTAGCCCAACAACTCGGCCTGATCGCGCGACGCCGGCTCGATCCACGTGGCCGCCGTGTTGAACGCCGGTTCGCGGGTGGCCAGGCCATTGAGCTTGCCAGTCGTGGCGCCCGAATCGATCGCCAGCAGCATGCCGGGGTAGACCTTGTCTTCGGCCACCGGAACGTCGGCGATCTTGATGCGATACTGATTCTGATCCAGCCGCATGTTGTCGCGGATGCGCACCTTGGGCATGATTAGTCCCATTTCGGCGGCGACGTTCTGCCGCACGCGTTGGATGCGCTCCAGCAAATCGCCGCCACGCTTGGGGTCGGCCAGCCGAATCAGACCGACGCCGATTTCGACTTCCATCGGGTCGACGGCCAGATAGTCTTCGACGCGTTCCTCGGCTGGTTTCTTGGCCGCGGTGTTGGCCATTTGTCGAGCCGTCGCTTCGGTTTCGCGCTGGCGGCGGGTCAGAAGCACGGCTAGCGCCGTGCAGCTTCCGCCAATGCCCAACAGCGGCAGGGTGGGCAGATTCGTGAACACCAGGATGCCCAAAAACCCGGCGGTGACGGCCAGGGCCTGTGGTCGAGAAAAGAGCTGCGAGATGAACTGGACCGGCAGATTCACGTCACTTGAGCTGCGCGTGACGAGCAAACCGGCTGCCAACGAAATCAGAAATGCCGGCACCTGGCTCACCAGCCCGTCGCCGATGGTGAGTCGCGTAAACAGGGCCGCGGCCTGACCGATCTCCATGTTGTAATCCACGACTCCGATAATCAGGCCGCCGATGATATTGATCAGCGTGATGATGATGCCGGCGATGGCGTCGCCGCGGACGAACTTGCTGGCACCATCCATGGCCCCGAAAAAGTCGGCCTGCTGCGTGACCTCGGCCCGGCGGCGCTGAGCCTCTTTCTCATCGATGATCCCGGCGTTCATGTCGGCGTCGATGGCCATCTGGCGACCGGGCATGCCGTCCAAGGCGAAACGGGCCGCGACTTCGCTGATGCGCGTGGCACCCTTGGTGATCACGACGAATTGGATCACGATGATGATCACGAAAATGATCAGCCCAACGACGATTTTGTCGCCCGCCACGAATTCGCCGAAGCTTTTCACCACCCCGCCGGCCGCCAGCATGCCTTTCGATTCGGCGTGCGTCAGGATCAAGCGGGTGGTGGCCACGTTGAGCACCAGGCGGCCCAGCGTCGTGGCCAGCAACAGCGAGGGAAAGATGCTGAACTCCAGCGGCGTGCGCACGTAAATCGTGGTCAGCAGCACGATCACGGCCACCGTGATGTTCGATGCCAGCATGACGTCCATGAAGGCCGTCGGCATGGGCACGAGAATCACCAGCACGCTGCCGATGATGCCCACCGGCAGGATCAAGTCCGGCAGCCGAGCCAATGAATAACCGGCGCGTGGTATGGCAGCGGAAGCCATCCGTGATTCCCGTGCAATGGTTTGGAGTTCAGACAGGCAACGGACTGGAGGCCGACGATTGCTCGGAAAGCCTCTGGAGTTTCCGCTGGTTGCCCCGGCCGAGTGGTTCGTCAGAAGCCCATCGACGTCGGAACAACTAGACAAATGGCAGAGATGAGGCGGGGAAATTACTCGAAAGCCCTCAGGGCGTCCAGACCGGTTTTGGACGCCCGCAAGCCGCCTGCCAGCACCCGCAGCGACCGCCCAAACCGCGCATAATCGGCCCTTCGCGAGCGGCCCGCGCGGTCGGGTGCTAGCAATTCAAGTTCTCTTTTCCCGTCAGACGATAAGCCTTCAACACTCCCCACGGCGCCGGCGCCCCGATGCGCCGGGCCGACCTTGTCCGCTCATCTTTTTTCAATTCTCCCGCCCATCGTTCCAAACATGAAACACGCCGCGGCATGGGCCTGCGCAGTGCTGGCCGTGAGTTTTTTGACTGGCTGTGACATTGGGGTCGAACAAGGACCCCAGGCCGCGGCACAGCCCTCGGCGCCGGGAAGCGCGCAACAGCGTGCGGCCCATAGCACTCGCGTCGCGCGGGGACTGTTGCGTTTTGTCGAGGGATACCAGCAAGGCTATCGGCAGGCGGTCAGCGACAATAAACCGATGCTGTTGTTCTTCACGGCCGAGTGGTGCCAGTTTTGTCATCAAATGGCCGACGAAGCCTTCACGCATCCCCAAGTCGTGAGCCTGTCGGAGCACTTCGTTTGCGTTTTGATCGACGCCGACACCGAGCCGGACGTTTGCCGCCAGTTCGAGGTCACCGGATATCCGACGATTCAGTTTCTCTCGCCGCGCGGCGTGCCCTTGCAGCGCGTGGTCGGCAAGCGGCCCGGCCATCAATTGATGATGGCGATGCAAGCCGCCTTGCAAAACGTGGCCCGTCGTTCGGCAGCCGGCGACGAAACCGCGCGATAACGACGGCCGTGCGTCCCGCGGCGCGCCGAAGCAATTCGGGGGTCGAGTAGTCGTCCGGCGGCCGCATTGTTATCTTTGAGAGAGTCTGGCCGATCCGGCTGCGCGAAGCCGACGGACTCGTTTTTGCCGCCAAGATTCCGCGGAATCGGAATCGTCCTCGGCAGTCGTGTTCGACCGGCGCCCGGAAACTCATTGAATGCCGGCAGCGAAATCTGCCCACGCGAGAGGCGTGATGGGAAAAAACGTGGAAGCAAAAACCAAGACCGTGGAAGTGAACCCCTATCACTTTTGGGCGGCCCGCTTCTGGCACGGGATGTTGTTGGGTTCCTGGCTGCGGCTGGTGCGGCGCAATGGCGTGCGGATCAGCCTGACGCGGTGGCCGCTGGCCTTCACGATCACGTGCGCGACGGTCTTCAATTCGCTGGTCCGGCCGTTGCAGGAACTTCTGCTGGGTGCCCAAATCGCGCGCACGCAGATCAAAGACGCCCCGATATTTATCGTCGGCCATTGGCGCTCGGGCACCACGTTGTTGCACGAGCTTTTGGTGCTTGACGCGCGATACACGTTTCCCACGACCTACGAGTGCCTGGCGCCGAATCATTTTCTGATCAGTGCCTGGCTGGTGACCCGGTTCAAGTTTCTGCTGCCCGAGCGGCGCCCGATGGACAACATGGCGGCCGGCTGGGACCGCCCGCAAGAGGACGAGTTCGCGCTGTGCAACATGGGCTTGCCGTCGCCCTATTTAACGATGGCCTTTCCCAACGAACCGCCGCAACACAGCGAGTATCTCACGCTCGAGGGCCTGTCGGAACCAGAAGTCCAGCGCTGGAAGGCGGGGCTCGAGTGGTTCTTGAAGCGCATCACCTTTCGCAACCCGAAACGAATTATTCTCAAGTCCCCGCCGCACACCGGGCGCATCAAGACCCTTTTGGAATTGTTCCCGGACGCGCGGTTCGTGCACATCGTGCGCGATCCGTACGCGTTGTTCGGCTCGACCGTGAAGCTCTGGAAAACGCTGTACAAGTTTCAGGCCCTGCAGGAACCGAATCACGATTGCCTGGAGGAGTACGTCTTTTCGTGCTTCGAGCGGATCTATGAAAAGTTCCAGCGCGACCGCGAGCTAGTCGATCCCGCGCGGTTCTTCGAGGTGCGCTACGAAGATCTGGTCCGTAGTCCGATCGAACAGATGCGCGCGTTGTACGAGCATTTGGGGCTGGGCGACTTCGACACGGCGCTACCCAAGCTGCAAGCGTACTTCAAGGACCGCGAGGACTATCGCACGGGCACGTACCCGATTCCGGACGAACTGCGCGAGCGGATCGACCGCCGTTGGGGGCCCTACATGCGCCGCTACGGATATTGCCAACCGGCCGGGGCCTCGGCCGCGGGTTAGCGACGCGCGAACACTGGCGACGGGTTAGGCGCGGGCGGCGGGAATGGATTTGTTCTTCAACTGATAGACATACGCCAGTACCTCGGCGACCGCGGCGTACATCTTGTCGGGAATCGGGTGATTCACGTCGACTTCCTTGTAGAGCGTTTGGGCCAGCGGCTTTTTCTCGACGATCGGGATGCCGTTTTCCAACGCCAGGCGGCGAATCCGAGCGGCCATCACGCCGGCCCCCTTGGCCACCACGATCGGCGCTTTCATCGTTTCGCTTTCATACTGCAATGCCACGGCCAACTCGGTTGGGTTGGTAATCACCACGTCGGCCTTGGGAACCGCCGTGGAAAGCCGATTGAGGGCCAACTGCCGCTGCACGGCGCGCCGCCGGGCGATGATCTGTGGATCGCCCTGCAAATTACGCATTTCCTCGCGCATTTCTTGCGAGGTCATTCTCAAATCTTGCTCGTGCTTCCAATACTGAAAGCCATAGTCCAAGATCGCCAGGATCAGAAGCGCGATGCCGATCTTGATGCATGTCCAAAGACAAATTTCCCAGGCGAACGCGGCGATCTGCGGCAGATCGAGCGCCGTGATCGACAGCAACTGGTAGCGGCGATTGTACAAACTGACAAACGCCACCGTCGCAATGATCCCGATCTTGAAGATGCCGAAGGCCAGCCGCACCGCGTTGGCCATCGACAGCAGCCGGCTAATGCCCGTCAGCGGATTGATACGCGAAATATCGGGCAGCAGCTTGTGAGGCAGAAACAGAATACCCGACTGCAACAGGTTGAGCACGATGGCCAACACCATCACCAGCCCCAGCACGGGCAAGAGCGACTTTCCCAAAGCCGGCATCAAGACGTACCATTGGCCCAGCACGAGATCGCCGGAGGCCGGAGTTCCGGCGTTGACCCAAGCGACCCACGGTTCGCCCCGCAAATACGTGCCCAGGAAATTCACCAGAAAATCGAGCAGCGTACCGCCGGTGAAGATCAACACCACCAGGCCGCCCAGCAGCAGTCCGGCGGAAGTCAGGTCCTGGCTGTGGGCAACCTGTCCTTGCTCGCGCGCCTGTTCGCGGCGGTGGACCGTTGCTTCTTGCGACTTCTCGCCGCTTTCCTCAGCCATGCGCGGTTCCCGTGGTGCTTATGAAACCTGACCAAGCCGCCACGGAGAAGGGGACGGTCCCCGGCGGTCCTGCGAGAGTTCCTTGATGGGGTCAGCCGGGCGCGAGGGCCTGGAGAATCGTTTGCAGAACCGGATCGACTTGTTCCTGAAAAATCCAGGCCGCGGCGCCCAGCGAAATGCTCAACATGACCAGCGTGGTGAGCGAGTTGAATCCGAATCCCAGCGCCATCACGTTCAACTGCGGCAATGTGCGGCCCGCCAGACCCAGGATCAACGTGGCCAGCAACAGAGCCACCATGGCCGGCGCCGCGGCGCGCACGCCCAGCACGAAACTTTGCGACAGCAACGCGGTCATGGCCTCGACGATCGAACGCGAAAACCCGCCCTGCCCCGCCGGCAGCCAGACATACGTATCCAGCAACGCTTCCATCACGCGCCGATGCCCGCCAATGAGCACGAACACGGCCAACGCGACGTAATACAAGAGCTGCGAAAAGATTGGCACGCTGGCGTCCAGGCCCGGATTGAAGATGTCGGCCAACTGCATGCCGCTCATTTGGCTGATGACCTGGCCGGCAACGTGCATGCCGGAGAACAGCACCAGCACGCCCAGACCCAGCGTCAGCCCGATCAGGGCTTCGGAGCCGCACAGCACCAGATATCCCACCAGCGTGTCGGGTTGCGGCGTGGTTTTGGCCAATTCCAGCGGCACGATCAACAGGGCCAGGGCCATGGCCAGCAGAGCCCGCACCTGGGCCGGCACGTCGGAAGTGCCGAAAATCGGCGCGACCAGGACCAGCGTCGAGACGCGCACCAGCACCAGCGTAAAAGTCAGGAACTGGTGAATCGAAAGCTCGGTCAACCAGAGCATGGCGTCCGCATCCGGAAGTATCGTGGTCTTGGAGGGTGAGCGATTGTCTCGCGTCGCCGCGAACTAGAGCGTGTTGGGAATGTTGACGATCAGGTGGTGCGAATACTGCACCATCTGGTTGACCAGCCACGGCAACGTCAGGCTCAAGACGAGAACCATCGCCACGAGCTTGGGCACGAACGAAACGGTCTGTTCCTGGATTTGCGTAATCGCCTGAAGCATTCCGATCGCCAGGCCGACGAACATGCCCGAGAGCAAGATCGGCGCACCCACGATCAACGTGATGTTCACGGCTTGCCGCCCCAAGTCGATGGCTTCTTGTGGATTCATGTCCAGGTTTCAGCGTGTGAAAGAATCGCTTGTCGGCAGCGCTCGCGCGGCGTCGAGCCTCGGTGCGTCAGGAGAAGACTTCGAAACTATCCATCAACATGCCGACCACCAGGTGCCAGCCGTCGACCAGTACGAACAACAGCAGCTTGAAGGGGAGCGAAATCAACACTGGGGGCAGCATCAGCATGCCCATCGAAATCGTGACGCTGGCGATCACGATATCGAGCACCAAAAATGGCAGGTAGATCTGAAAACCGATGAGAAAAGAAGTTTTCAATTCGCTGAGCATGAAGGCCGGCAGCAGGGCCGTCAGCGGCACGTCGTCGTAGCTCTGCGGCGCTTGGGTTCCCTCCGGCAGGTACTTGTAGAACAGCCAGACGTCGTTGCTGTTGCCGGTCCGGTCGATCTGCGCGCTCATGAATTGTCGGACGGGCTTGATGCCGGCGTCCCAGGCTTCGTTGAGCGTGATTTCGCGAGCCGTGTACGGCGCGATGGCCTCGGTGTACACGCGACTCCACACCGGCGACATGATCGCCAGAGTCATGAACAGCGCGATCGACGTGATCACCTGGCTGGGCGGAAGCTGTTGCGTGCCCAACGCCTGGCGCAGCAAGCCCAGCACGACCACGATCCGCACGAAGCAGGTAGTCATCATCAACAGGGCCGGCGCCAAACTGATGACCGTCAACAGCAGCAGGACCTGCATCGCCGAGGTCAACCCCTCGGGGCTGGTCCAGCGATCGGGACCGCCGAGTCCACCGGGCAGCTCCAGCCTGGCCGCGCCGTTGGCCGCTTGTTGGGCGATCGCTCGCGGCGCGCCGGCCGAGAAAATCAATAATGCCAGCATCAGGGCGATCGCCGCGCGCCAAACAAGACCGCATCGGGACCGAACAGGCGAATGCCGCTGGGAGTCGTTCATGTCAGGTGCGCGACTCCTGGGTGCGCGAGCGGCCGGCGACGTCCAGACCGTCGAAATCCAAATCGTCCTCGGGTCGCCCCGGCAGAAAGTCCGAAGGCCGCGGCGGTTTTTCGAATTGCCGGAAAACGTTGCGGAACGAAGAGCTGGCGCTGTTGGGATTCACCTGCTGGCAAATGCCGGCCAGGCGATCGACCTCGACCGGATCGGTGATTTCCGACAGCGTCTCCACGCCGCCCGGCGAAACGCTCAACAGCAGAATCTTGTTGCCGCAGCGCACCAGGTGGACTTGTTGGCGCCCGACCAACGGAGCGCGGCCCAAGACCTCCACGGCTTCGCGCGGCAAGAGCGCGACGTTTCTTGGCATTCCGCGGCGCACGACCCAGACCACCAGCAGGAACAGGCCCAGCACGATGCCCAGGCTGGCCGCCGCGGTGACCAACGGGGGAACATCGCCGCTGCGCAGTCCCGGCTGAGCCTCCGACGACCGGGGCGCCAAGGGAATCGGGCGCTGGTGGCCGGAGAGTTTCTGGGACGTGGGCCGCAGCTCGGCCGACGGCTCAGGCGGCGCGGCCAACGCGGCTTCGTCCTGGGAGAATTGTTGCGCCCCGGCGCGCGGGGCAAAACCGTCCTCGGTCTGGACTCGCGGCGGAACAGGAACCGCTTCCGGGTAATCGGCGCCGGATGTTTGCCGGCAGCAGCAGGCGGCTATCGCCAAGGCGGCCGACCAACCCAGTGATCGCACGATCTGAGGCATCCTTGCCCTTTCGATCGAAAAAAGTTTTTTTTGATGCATGCCTATCGGCACGCGCGGCCGATACACGACCTGGCTTGCCCGACGCTCATCGCGGCGGCGTCGGCCGCGATCTCTCAAGTCACGCGCTCGCCGGCCACCAATTCGGCCACGCGCACGCAAAAATTGTCGTTGAGTACCAGCACTTCGCCGTGGGCGATCAAACGCCCGTTGACGTAAATGTCGACCGGGTCGCCGGCCAGCTTGTCCAGCGGCACCACCGAGCCCTTGCGCAGTTTGAGCACGTCTTCGAGGTACATCTGGGTGCGGCCCAGCTCGATTTTCAGATCGAGTTCGACGTCGCGGATCAACTCCAAGGTGGCGGCCTCGGTGGACGGAGGCGCGCTGCTGAAATCGCGCAATTGAAACGGGGTGACGGGGGGCTGCTGCCCCGGTTCTACCGGGGCATTGACCGAAGCCAGCGCCTGCTCGGCCTGCGCCAGCAGAAAATCAATGTCCTTGGCCGCCATGCCCGTCTCGTCGCCCGGCTTGCTTGCGGCGTCACCCGGCGGCGTCGCGGCGGCGCGGTTCTGGGTGTCGAGATACTGCTGGACTTCTTGCGGAATCGGTTGGGGTTCGTCGGCCATAGAATCCATTCCTGCCGCCGGTGCCTGGGGCACGAAGCAGAGCTGACCGCCGGCATCCGAGCCGGCGCGCGCGTCGCGTTCTGCCGTGGCGGGCCTGTTATTGTTCGACTAACGAGAAATCGCTGAAGACGACCGCTTGGAGAAGTGGTTTGCCAAGGGTCTTATTAGTTGTCTCCAAAATCCGTCTTTTAATCAACCCCAACCCGGCGTCGGTCAGGTCGGTAATCTCGGCGCTGCGGATAATCACGATGATGTTGTCGCGGATGCGATGCTTGTTGTCGTCGATGCGGTGCTGTAGGTCGTCGCTGTGTTTGTGCAGGAATGTGCCGAACAAGTGGAAGGATATGAAGAGCGTCGTGTTCGACGCTGGCTGATAGCTGGTGACGCTGAACTCGCCCAAGTCGATTTCCTCGGAAGTCGATGCGCTCTTGATTGACCCCGTCGATTTTTCTTCGCCTTTTTTGCCGTGTCCCTTGGCCGACGTGCTAGCATCCGCCTTGGCGTGGCCGGCGGCCTCCTTGTGGTCGGCCTCATCGGCGGCCTGTTCTGAATCGGCGCTGGCAGCGGGCGTCGCCGCGGATCGCGGCAGCACCAGGTAAACGACAAGGCACTCGGCAATCATCACAGCCGCGATGATTCCGCCGATTTTGAGCTTCGACGTCCAACGCTTCGAGCCGGCGGCCGCTTCGGGAGCTTTGGCCTCAGCAGTAGCAGTAGCGGCGGCAGCAGTGGCAGGAGGAGGGGCGGCATGATCGGCAGGTTGTTTGGCCATGGTATGTACTCGAAAAACTCAAATCGGAAAGGAGTGGGTTTACTTGCTGTCGGTTGTCGTGGGCATCGGGTTGCTACTGGGGGTTGTGGCTTTCGTCCAAGGCTGGAGTTGGTTGGGCGGCGCGATTTCGTTGAGCATGAACACTTCGACCCGCGAGTTTTGTTCATAAGGCTCCGCCGCGCCTCCGGCGCCGAGTGGCTCGTTGTCGCCGGCGACGCTCATGCGGATCCGTCGCGAGTCGATGCCCGACGACACCAGATACTCCATCGCGTTGCGACAGCGGGCATAGGCCTCGTCCCAAGCGTCTTTTGCGTCGGCGCTGCGGACGCCTGCACGGCGAGAGGCGTGGCCGCGGATTTCGACCTTCTGGGGTTTGCCCTTGATATCGTTGGCCACCAGATCGAGTGCGCGTTTTTGCGATTCGCTCAACTGGGTGGCTTCGTCGGTAAAAAAGACGGCGCCGCCGACACGCGATTGGTCGCCCGTCCAGGGCGCGTGCATCCGCGAGTGTTCCCCTTCGGGGGTTCGCAGTTGATCGGCTCCGCCGCGGTTCTGGTTCCTTCCCTTGACGCCTCCCTTATGCGGCAATTCGATCAGCGACGATTTGTCGTGCGGCAATAGGCCTGGCAACAGGAGGCCCCAACCGGGGACCAGCGGGCCAAATTGCTCGCGGAGCGCTTTGAGCACGGCCTGTTCCTTGGCGGTGTCTCGGCCGGCCATCGAGTACATGACCACGAAGAACGCCATGAGAATGGTGATCATGTCGGCGTACGACATGATCCATTCCGCCAGGCCTTCTTCGCAGTGGCACTGATGTCTGGACATGATCGCGCTCAAGCAGCCCGGTCATGCGAATCGATTCGCTGACGGGGCGGCAAAAAGGTGTTGAGTTTCTGTTCGATGACGCGTGGGTTTTCTCCGGCTTGAATGCCCAAGATTCCTTTGAGAATGATTTCCTTGCTGAGCGTTTCCTGGCGGCTGAGATAGGCCAGCTTTTCGCCGCAGGGGGCGCAGATCATGTTGGCCATGGCGGCGCCGTACAACGTTCCCACCAGAGCCATGGCCATGGTCGGACCGATGGAATCGGGGTCATCCAAGTTCCCCAACATCAGGATCAAACCCAGCAGCGTGGCGATCATGCCGAACGCCGGGCCGCACCGACCCATCAGGTCGAACATTTTCTTCCCGACCAGGTGGCGCCCCTCCTCGGCCGCTATT
>JBGQKM010000086.1:0-19405 GCA_041499515.1 Planctomycetia bacterium
CGGGTTCTGGGTGCCGGTCCAAACGGTCAAGCTGCCTTCCCGCCATTCGGCGACGGCGGCCCTCGGTTCCATCGGGGCGTGTTGGATGTACGCGACTTCGTACTCTGCGCTGAGGGTCTTGTTAGCCGAAGCCAGGCCTTGCTCCACAGAACCACGCGACGTGCCGCCTCTTCCGAGGCCGCGCCCGCCTGTTTTTTGCGACGCGGAGTGGTCTTTGAGGTACTTGAAAAGAGTGTCGCTCGACGGCTGCTGTGATGGTTCTTTCAGATCCCATTTCGCCACCGGAGCCAGCGACTCGATCGCCTTCGCGGCCAGCCAGGTGGAGCTAGCCGCGCAGCCGACGAAGTCGCCGTCCCACACGACCTTCACCCCGGCGATCGCCTCGGCCGGCGCCAGATCGATCGACGACAAACGCGCTCCGTAGGCGGGCCGACGAAGGATTCGGCCATACAACATGCCCGGTCGCACGATGTCGGAGGGATATCGGTGCGACCCGGTTACAATCTGCTCGGCGCTGGCCTTCACCGGCGAAGAGCCGAGGACTTGCCACCGCTCGACCTTCTCGATCTGAACGTCGCGGTCCACCACGCGATCGAGCTTCGACTGTAACGCCTCATCCTTGGCAAGCTCCGCGTAGTCCACGGATCGATTGGTCTTGGGATCCACCACGCGGCCGTCTTGCACGCTCAGCGATGCCGGATCAGCCTGCAGTTTTTCTGCCGCCAACTCGACGAGGACTCGCCTTGCGACCGCGGCGGCGGTGCGAATCGTTGGAATCGTTCGCGGCGTGGTGCCGCTGCCGGAGGTTCCGCCGTCATTCGGGCACAGCTCGGTATCGCCCATGATGACGCGAATCTTGGCCACGCTCAGGTGTAACTCTTCGGCGACGGCCTGGCAGACCTGCGTTCTGGCGCCTTGACCGACTTCGACCTTGCCGGTCAAGACGGTAACCGTGCCATCGACACCGATATGCAGGCGATCGGCAATCTTGTTCTTCTGGCCGCCGCGGTCGGAGGAGCCGGACTTTCGCGGCTCGGATTGCTGCGCCATGCCATTGGACGCCGCCACCGCGATCAGGATTCCGGCGCCCAGCACTTCGATGAACTCGCGCCGGTTGTGCGTGAAATCATAGCACGGCCCGGCAAGCAATTCGTAGCGCTCTTCTTCAATCGGTTCGTCGGTAATCAAGTCTCGGGTCATTGAGTGCGGCCCTCCGTGCCAATTTCAATGGCCCGTTGCACCGCCGAGAGCAAATTCGGATAGTTGCAGCAGCGGCAGAGGTTGCCCCGCATGGCCGTGATGATCTGCTCGCGAGTGGCGTTGGGGACCTGCTTGAGCAACCCGGCCGCGGTCATGATCTGGCCCGGCACGCAGTAGCCGCATTGGGCCGCCTGTTTCTCAACAAAGGCTTGTTGCAGCGGATGAAGCTTGCCGTTGTTGGCCAGACCCTCGATCGTAAGGATGGTCCGCCCGCCGGCCTCGGCCACTGAAGTCATGCAGGAACGCACCGCGACGCCGTCGAGCAGCACCGTACATGCGCCGCATTCTCCTTCGCCGCAGCCGTACTTGGTGCCCGTGAGGTCCAGATCCTCGCGAAGCACGTCCAACAAGGGTCGATCAGGGTCGGTGACAACCCGCACCGCCTTCGCGTTGACTATGAGCTCGAATGTGGCATTCATGACAGTTCTCGGCCGAGAATATGTCTTCGCCGCTGCAAACAGACGAACCTAAGACGCGCGTGGAGGATCCATGACTTCGCCGCGTCGTTCCCACCCTATTTTGGCTGATCGAGACGGATCAGGAGCCAATGGTCGGTCTTGCCGTTTTTGTGAATCAGCGCCGGCGCTTCGGCATCCGTGAGGTCGTTTAACCCCGCTTCCATGACGGTTCGCATGTTGCCGCCGACCGTCCAAGCCGCTCGCTGCGTCGTTTTGTCGGCCGCGCCGCGAATCGGCAAAGTGTTATCGGTGATTTCGTCGGTGTAATTGCCCCGCAGGATGCCTTGCTGATTGATGGCCAACTGCAAAACGAGTTGTGGGTGCTGATGCTCGTTGCGCACCATCGCGAACACACCCAACGGCAACCACTGATCGGTGTCCGAGGTCTCAGCCTCGCTGCCCATCTCGGCCAAATCGGCGGCTTGTTGACTGAACTCGTCGGTTGTCCCGACATTCTGGCCATCGAGCAGCACGTTGCCATCCTGGCACGTCACATTGACACCGTAGTTGTACGAGATGGGCGGGACATTGCCATATCCGCAATGACCGGCAATGACGCCCCAAGTCGACGGAATCCACACAGCGCCGGCGGCAAAGCCGGACGACCTCCAAACGCCGGGATGAGCGCCGTACCACTGCTGACCGTAGATGTTCGAATGGTTGAACGAGTTTCTCACAGCCGCATATCCGGCTGCGGCGCCCGTGGCGCCCGAAACCTGCGACGAGTTTCGATTGGCGGCGGCTGCACCAGCGGCAGCACCCTGCGCGCCCGAAACCTGCGACGAGTTTCGATTGCTGACGGCGGCACCAGCGGCTGCACCCTGCGCACCCGTGGCTTGCGATGTCTTGTTTTTACCTACGGCACTTCCGGCTGCCGCGCCGGCTGTTGTCGTTTCTTCATGGCGGTTGCCGAGCTGTCCGCTGGACTGTTTTCCGCCGTGGGTGCGTTCAGACCATTCTCCACCCGGAGTCTTATTGCCTCCAAGTTTTTCGCCGCGCGCTCCTTGATTCTGTTTGCCCTCAGATTTGCGCTCGGCTTGATTTCCACCTGACGATCTATTGCCGCGCGATTTCTCCCCTTCCTTTCCACGAGGCTCGCCGTAAGCGAAAGACACGGCAAGGCACAACGTCAGCGCCAGCGCTACAGGAATAATGTGGCGAGTCATGGTCTTTTCCTTTGCTAAGATCGCGCAGCGCCGAGCGGCCGAAGTGGGCGATTGATTTGGACGATCGGCCGGGCTGCCGCCATCGCCGTTACCCATATGGTCTGCTAATTCGCGTTGAACTACAAGTAGCCCGCGGCAAGACAGATAGCGGCCTGCCGTCGCGACAGGACCGCCAGATTCACGTTGCCGCGGCGAACTCGGGTGAGCTCGTGGCGTTTGTCCAACTTGAAATCATGTTTTTGTCGACTTTGAGGGTTTGGTTTTGTGGGCATCCCACCGGGCAAGCTGTTTCTCGTCACATCGACAATCGGTCACATGGGTCCGACGACTATTCTGGGTCAATGGCCAGGAAGCTCAGATGCAATTCCGCATGCCGGAGATGGATATACACCGATTGGTCGTGAGTCTAAGGGCCCTCGACTCCCGCGGATTGCGTCATTTGCTCTCCGTTCTGGATGCGGGCAATCTGGCCTCGCAGGTAGGCGGCGGCAAAGTACAGTTCCAGCGCGGGGTCGGGTTCCAAAACGGCCGCCTCGGGCGGACGTGGCCTTGTTCAGCCGCCAAAATACAGTCGACCTCCTTAAGAAGGTCATCGATCGACCGTGACCAGACAGTGCGCCGAGTCACGACATTCCGGGTGTCGACAGTTCCCCGTTGCATCGCAGGGCGATTCCATCAGATTAGACTCACCGGCGACTTGCCACTTGGTTGTCTGTGTGCGATCCCATCAACGACCCATTGGCAACACAGGACGCGCAAATCGCGGCCCGCCGGACCGGTGCGTTTTCGCGGCTATCCATCGTCGAATAGGATGTTCGATCAACAATGTTCCGGACCATTAATCGGCCAGCAAGAACTTCAGCAGCGGCTCCGACTCGTACAGCACGTGCCCGCCATGGCCTAGGCCCGGGAGCACGACGATCTCTACCGCGCCTCCAAGTTCCCGGTAGCGGCGGGCCAGTTCGGTGGAGTTGGCGCTCATCGGCACCAGCTTATCTGCGTCGCCATGAATGTGCAGAATCTTGACGCCTGCCTTTGCCAATGGGGCAAGGTTGTCGATGGGGTTGAATTCGACCGCGCGACGGTCGAGTTCTTCCAGCGAAAGGCGGTAATCCAGCCCCTTGGCCGGAAAGGCGACGACGTTGGGCAGGGTTGGCCAACTGCGGAAGTCGGTCGCCGGACAGATCCCCGCGATACGCTCAACGCACGCCGGATGGCGAAAAGCCCAACCATAGGCGATCAGGCCACCGTGGCTTTGGCCCATGATCCGAGCCCGCTTATGCAGGCCATAATCGGCGACCAGGCGTTGGTAGAATTCCTGGCAGACTTCAGCCGCGGCGGGACTGGCGCATGACGGGCCAACGTCGACGCCTGCGGTGTGGAAACCGGCAGCTAGCGCTTTTTCGATGTAGTCGCGGTGCTGCAGATTTCCAAACCCATCGTTGATCCCGAGCCAATAGGGGAACTCCCATAGCCAGCGTTTTTGAGGGTCGACGGCGCCGGTCGGCTTGACGACATAAGCCATGCGATCCCGCACGCGGAGTTCGACCAGTTCGCCTCCGCGGTAAGTTCCCGCGATCTTGGTCGGAACCATCAGAGCCGCGCGGTCGGCATCGGACTTCGAGACCGGCGACGCTGGCTCATCGGCCGATGCTGCGACGTCGATCATCGCCAAGGCGCAAAACAGGGCGACAATCGTTCGTCGAAAGGGCTCGATCATCGTTACTCCCCTGCCTCGGAATGAACCTGAAACCGAGCCGAATACCAAATGGTTATGATCGTATCACGCTGACGAGCGGCGCGCGCAGCAACGCGGTACTCCTGATCCGACGGAGTCACCGCGCGTCCTCCAAGACCTGCCGTAATAGACACGTCAGGCTAGTGAGCGTCGCTTACTTCTTTACCGAAGCCTGGAAGCCGGCGTTGAATAGCGCTTCGAGGGTGGCGTTCACGTCGACTCCCTTGCCGGTCACTTCCAGCGTTTTGGCCTTCTTGTCGGAATTGACGCCCGCGACGCCGTCGACCTTCTTGAGGGCCTTTTCGGCGGCGGCGTAGCAGTTGGGGCAGCAGAGGTGTACACCGGCAATCGTGATCGTATCGGCTTTGGCACCCTTCTCGGCATTTGAACCAGGGAATTCCAGGGCCTTGTCGCCGTGCTTCGCGGCGCCGCGGAAGCCGGCCTTGGCCAGCGCGTTGATGGCCGCGGCGGCCGCTTTGTCATCGGCGGCGGTGAGCGTGATAGAGGCGGAATCCTTGTCGGCTTTGCCGTTGCTCACTCCGTCGACTGCCTGAAGCGTGCTCTGGGCAATTTTCACGCATTGGCCACAGCAGATATGAACACCCTCGATTTTCACCTCACCAGCCCGGGCCCCTGCAACATTCAATAAGGCAACCGCGGCCGCGATCGAACACAGACGTGCGAACTTCATGACTTCTCTCCTACGCTGGAAATGGACCTGGTGTGCTCGCCGCCGAACCTCGGCGGCTCAATCATACGTGCCACTGGCCTGACTGGTGTTGGTGGACCTGGCAAGCTCAACCTGCCCTGCCGGTCACTTTCACCTCGCAAAAGCAACCTCCACGCCGTCCACGGATTCTAGCAGCCCCCCTTGCCCACTTCAAATGTCGCGGGGGGGTGGCCGCGTTGATACAATAGCAGCCAATCGGTGCTCGAGCGGGAGAGACGCCCCGGAAAACGGCGCATTGAGCCAAAGACCAACGCCACGATCAAGGACTTCGCACCATGAAAACTTCGATATACTCGTCGGTCGTGCTGCTTGCCTTGTGGTACGCCAGTTCGGTCGCGGCCCAAACGAATGCGCCACAGGTCAAGCGATTTGATCTCGACGCGGCGGCTAAGGTCGTTCGGCTGAGCGATCCGCAAATCTCGCCCGACGGCAAGTCCATCGCGATCGTCGTTTCCCGCGCCAACTATCAGGACAATCGGTGGGAGAACGAGTTGGTGCTGTTTGACGTCGCTGCCGGAACGCAGCGTATTTTGACTCACGAGCGGCGCGACGTCCGGCAACCGCGCTGGACGGCCTCCGGAGACCGGCTGGCATTCGTCGCGGGGGTGATGACCGGAAAAGAGGTCAAGCCGCAAGTTTTCGTTCTGCCGATGAACGGCGGCGAAGCCCGCCGCGTCACTAGCGCTCCCAATGGCGTGCAGCACTTCGCGTGGAAGCCGGACGGGCGGGAAATCGCGTTTGTCACCGCCGATGATGCAACCAACAAGAAGATCGGCGATCGCGAGATTGCCTTTGAAGTCGGCAACGACCATTTCCTCACCAGCGCGGCGGCCCGATCGTCGCACATCTGGGTGACGCCCAGCGATGCCGATAAGGCACGGCGACTCACGTCCGGTGAGTGGAGCTTGCCGCCCATCCTGGACCTGAGCACGCCGTCGGCGCTTTCCTGGTCGCCGGACGGCAAGTCGATCGCGTTTGTCAAAATGGCCACGCCCCATTCTGGAGATTCGGACAAGCGCACCGTGCATCTGGTGGATATTGCCAGTGGTGCGATCCGTGGGTTGACCGGGCGGGCCGAGTGGGAGGGTCGCCCCTCGTTTTCGCCGGATGGTTCCAGTATTGCCTACTCGTATCCGCGCGAAGGCGTTGCTGGGAGCGTCAACGAGATCCACGTGACGAGTCCATCCGGTGGCGTTGGACAGAATCTGACTCGGACCGTCGATCGAAATGTGTATCGATCGATCTGGATGCCCGATGGCAAGTCGCTACTGATCGGGGGCAACGATGGCACGCGAGGCGCATTGTGGCTGCAACCCGTCGAGGGCCCGGCGCGTCGCGTTGATTTGGGAACGGTCAATCCGGGAGGCACGTATTGGATCGACGCGAGCGTCGCCAACAACGGCGCGATCGCTTTCACAGGCAGCGAGTCGCAGCGTCCCTTGGAACTTTATTACATGGCGTCATCCGACGCTTTGCCGAAACGGCTCTCCGACTTCAACGGCCAGGTGGCGGCGTTGGCACTCGGCAAGGTCGAACGGGTCGAATGGACGAACGATGGTTACTCGCTGGATGGCATCCTGACATGTCCTCCGGACTTTTCCGCCGAGCGCTCCTATCCGCTGGTCTTGGTCATTCACGGCGGGCCGCACTCCGCCTCGAAAGAGACGTTCAACGATCTCGCACAGTTGATGGCGGCCCGCGGGTGGCTGGTGTTTCAGCCGAACTATCGAGGCAGCGACAACCTGGGAAGCAAGTTTCAGGAAGCGATTCGCAAAGACGCGGGCGACGGGCCCGGACGCGATGTCATGGCGGGCGTCGAGATGTTGAAAAAACGCCGCTACGTTGACGCCTCGCGAATGGCCGTTTCGGGCGCCTCGTATGGCGGTTATATGACCGTGTGGCTGACAGGACACTACGACGGTTGGAAATCCGCCATTGCCATCGCGTCGGTCACCGACCAGATGGACCAGTACAATCTAAGCGACGGCAATATTCTTCGCAGCGAAAGCTTTGGCGGCTCGCCCTGGACGGGTGATTTCGACAAGGCCTACCGCGAGCAATCGCCGATCACCTATGCGTCAAGGATCAAGACGCCGACGCTGATCCTGGCCAATACGGCGGACGTGCGAGTCCCGATCACGCAGTCGTACAAGCTCTTCCACGCGTTGCGCGACAACCATGTGCCCGTGCAATTCATCGCCTATCCGGCCGCGGGCCACCCTCCGAGCGATCCCGTTTGGCAGCAGGACACAAGCCGGCGCTGGATCGAGTGGCTGGCGAAGTACTTCAGTCCGCCAACGACGCCGGCCGAACCTTCGCTGGACACGTTTCTTGACACGTTCGCCGCCGAATGGATGCGCGGCAATCCACAGGCCGCCACCGTGAGTCAATATTTCCAGGGCGCCGAGCAGGATGCGCTCGACCGCCAGCTCACGCCCATCACCGACGATTACCGCCACGCTCGCGTGGCCCTGGCGCAGCGGGGGTTGGCCGCGCTCGGCGGATTCGACTGCGGCAAGATGAGCGATTCACAGCGCATCTCGGCGGCGATGTTCGAATGGCAGCTTAAGGAAATCGTCGAAAGCGAGCCGTTCGCGGACTTCAGTTTTGCGTTCGACCAGTTTCGAGGTCTGCAAATGAGCCTCGTCAATTTCCTCAGCCAAACTCACCCGATTCGCACGGCCCGCGATATCGAGAACTACCTCGCCCGCCTCAACCAGGTGGCCGCACTCATCGACGAGGGAATCGCACAAGCGCGCGAGCGCGGTGAACGAGGGATTCTACCGCCGACCTTCATTCTCACCGCCACGATCGATCAATTTGGGCGTTTCCTCGCGCCTCCACCACGAGAGAACGTGCTGGTTGCCTCGCTCGCGGAGCGCTCCGCAAAAATCAAGGACCTGCCCGCTGAGCAACGCGATCCATTCATCGCCGCCGCCGAAAAGATCGTGGTCGGCGAGATCATTCCGGCCTTCGGCCGCGCGCAGGCGCTTTTGCAAGAGCAGTTACCAAAAGCCACCGACGACGCCGGCCTCTGGAGGCTGCCGCGCGGGAGCGAGGCTTATGCCAACGCGCTGCGTCGGAACACCTCGACCAACCTTACGGCCGACCAAATTCACGAAACGGGGCTGAAGGAAGTGGCCCGCATCGAACAGCAGATGGACGCGCTTTTGCGCCAGCTCGGCTACAGCGACGGTTCGGTGAAAGATCGCATGACTAAACTCGAAGTGGATTCGCAGCCGAAGGAGTCCGATCCGCGGCCTGGCCTGCTGGCCGAATACACGCGCATCGTGCGCGACGCCGAGCGGCGCTCGGCGACGATGTTCGACCTGCGGCCCAAGGCGCCGGTCGAAGTGCGTCGTGAGCCCGTGTTTACCGAGAAAAACGCTGCCGCGCATTATTCGGCCCCGGCGCCCGACGGCAGCCGGCCTGGTGTGTTCTGGGTGCCGCTGCCGGGTCCGATCTTCGAAATCAGCACCATGCGGACATTGGCCTACCACGAGGCCGTGCCGGGCCATCACTTTCAAATCGCGCTGCAACGCGAAATGACCGAGCTGCCCATGTTTCGACGCAAGACCGTGTTGGGCGGCATCGCCGCGCACGCCGAAGGCTGGGCGCTTTACGCCGAGAGGCTGGCGGCGGAGTCGGGCTGGTATGAAGGCGACCTGCAAGGCCGCCTCGGCCAGTTGGACGATGAACTGCTTCGGGCCCGACGCCTGGTGGTCGACACCGGCCTGCACGCCCGGCACTGGACGCGCCAGCAAGCGATCGACTACGGCATCCCGGCCCACGAGGTGGAACGGTACGTGGTCATGCCCGGCCAGGCCTGCGCCTACAAGATCGGCCAACTCAAGATGCTCGAACTGCGCGACAAGGTTAAAACGGCGCTGGGCGAAAAGTTTTCGCTAAAGGAATTCCACAACCTCGTCCTGCGCACCGGAAACGTTCCGCTGGACGTGCTCGAACTGGCGGTGGACATGGATCTCGAATCGCGCGGCATCGGGTCGAAAAAGTAAAGCCCGGGCCAGGAGAGGAATACTCTGTTACGCTGGCACCCCAATTCCTGGAGGAACTGCGCCATGATCGCACTCGGCCATCTTGCTCTTCCGCTGCCCATCGCCGTGCTCATGCTGGCCTTTGTATCCCTGGTCGCGCGGGCGCAGGAGGATCTGGCGGCAAAGCAGGTGGAGCTGAAGAAGGGGGACCGAATCATCTTCTTCGGCGATTCGCTGACGAACCTGGCCGGAGAGGAAAAGCCGAAGGAACTCGTCATTCGAGGATATGTGCGGATCGTCCGGGAAACCTTGCAAGAGAAACACAAAGACAAGAATATCGAAGTCGACTGGGTCGCCACCGGCGGGCACACGGTTCCGGACCTGCTCAAACGGGTCGATGGCGACGTAATTGCCAAAAAACCGACGATCGTCGTGATCCAGATCGGCTGCAACGACGCCCGCCGCATCCCCAAGGAAACATTCCAGACCAGTCTTGAGGAACTCATCGATCGGCTGCAACGAGCCGGCGTTCAGGTGGTCCAGTGCACGCTCACGAGCGTCGGCGAGAAGTACGACGGGACGAACAAGGACGATCCCAAGCTGGACGAGTTCGCCCAGGTGGAACGGGAAGTCGCCAAGGCCAAGAACGTTCCTCTCAACGACCTTCGCAAAGCCTTTGTCGGTTATTGGAAGAAAAACAATCTGGACAACAAATCGAGCGGAGTTTTGACCTACGACGGCAACCACTTCAACCAGAAAGGGCACGACTTCGTGGCCGAACAGATGCTGGGGAAGTTTCGTTGACGCGCAGGCCGTTTTGCGGCGACTCGACCAACCGACCGGGTTGAGGCGTTTGCCGACCAGGGGACCGATCATGAAGTCCGCGCGGTGGCTGGTGCTGATGATCATCGTCGCCCTCTCGTGGCACGCGGTGATTGCGTATGCTGGCGACGGTCCGACGACGGGGCCGGCGACCGAAAAGCGCTTTCCACCCCTGCAAGTGCCAGCGGGTTTCAAGGCAACGTTGTTTGCGTGTGATCCGCTGATCGAGTATCCGTCGGCCATCTCGGTCGGACCGCGCCCGGGGGCAGTTTTCGTGGCCGTGGATTACATGACCGGACTGGGGACGGAGATTATCCGACGCAGCGAGGTGCGGTTGGTCGAGGACACCAATGGCGACGGCTACGCGGACAAGGCGACCGTTTATGCCGGCGGCTTCAATTCGATCATGGGACTCGCCTACCACGCCGGTACTTTGTACGTGATGCACGCGCCGCTGCTCACGGCGCTACGCGACACCAACGGCACTGGCGTGGCCGACCAGCGAAAGGACATCCTGGTCGGGCTGGGGCTGACGCCTGAGGAGAACCCCGTGCGGTTGCACTGCGCCAACGGCGTGGTCGTGGGGCACGATGGCTGGCTTTATCTGGCCCTGGGCGACCACGGCTGCGACGTCAAGCGGCTCGAAGGGGACGGGCTGGTGCTGCACGGCGGAGGCATCCTCCGCTGCCGGCCCGATGGGCGCGATCTGCATATCTTTGCCACCGGACTGCGCAATATCTACGACGTCGCGCTAGATGCCGAGTTGAACGCGTTTGTGCGCGACAACGAAAATGACGGCGGCGATTACAAGATTCGCGTCTGCCATAGCTTCTTCGGGGCCGATCACGGCTACCCGTACTTGTACTACGAGCGGCCCCGCGAGGCCCTGCGGCCGCTGGCCGATCTTGGGCTCGGCTCTTCGGCCGGCGGCGCTTGTTATCTGGAGCAGCATTTTCCGGCTGAGTACCACGGCAATTTGTTTTTCTGCGAGTGGGGAAAGTCCTTGGTCCGTTATCCGCTGCGCCGAGACGGGAGCAGCTTTGCGAGCCCGCAGGAAATCGAGTTTGCCGCGGGAGCCGAGGGCGACCCTTATGGGTTCAAACCGACCGACGTCGTGGTCCAACGCGATGGCACGCTGATGGTCTCCGACTATGCCGACGGCCAGCGTCCCAAGCGCGGCCGCGGACGCGTCTACCGCATTGCCTATGTCGGCAACAACACGCAGGCGAAGCCGGAGCACGCTTCGGACCCGCTCGCGATGCTCGATTCGGAAAGTTACTTCGAGCGCTGCGATGCCCAGGCGGCGATCGAAAGCGCGGGAGACGCGCGACTCAAAACGCTTACCGCCGCACTGGCAACCGGCCGCATCGGCCCGCGCGGCCGGCTCCACGCGATTTGGATTCTGGTCCATGTGCAAGGCGCGGCGGCCATCGAGCCGCTGTTGACGATGGCCCGGTCCGATCCCGAGCCATCGGTCCGGGCTCAAGCGGTGCGCGCCATCGCCGATTTAGCCGATCCGATGCTCTCGGGGCATCGACTGGATGCGGGCCCGGGGGATGCGGAGTTGGCAGCCCGCCTGGCCGCACTCGGCAAGCGACCGGATCGGCGCGCTGAGCTTGAAATCATTATCGCATTGGGCCGGTTGCGATGGTCAGGAACCGCGGACTGGCTCAAAGATAACCTGGCAGAGCCCGACGCGAGCCTCTCTCACGCCGCCATGCAAGCGCTGCGGCAGTCGAACAACTGGCCAGCGATACTCAATCTGCTTGATGCGCCGAATAACGATCGGCTACGGAGTATCGCGCTGCGGGCTGTCGCCCGGCAGTATGACGCTGGAGTTGTAGACGGTCTGATTGAGCGGTTGCGCGCCGAGAGAGACGCGGTTCGCTTGTGCGAGTATGCCGACTTGTTGGCATGCGTCCATAAAAAACCCGGCCCTTGGGTCTATTGGGACTATCGGCCCAAGCCGCGGCCACCGAATCAGGTCTCCTGGGAGCGAACGGAGGCGATTGCCGAAACGCTCAAGCATGTACTCTCCCATATCGATCCGGAGGTGCGTCTGACCGTGCTGAAGTCGATGCAGCGTGAGAGAGTGCCCGTCGGCCTGGAAGCGCTTGGCAAGTGGCTTCACGAGGACAAGGATAGCGAGCGCGTCGCGGCCGTGCTGGACTTCCTGCGTCGCGAGTCGGCGGCCGACGTTCATCACTATGTGGAACCGGTGATCCGAAGTCGGTCGCAGACTTCCGCCAACCGTCTGGCAGCCCTGGCCATTTTCGTGCCAGGAATCGACCAGAAAAATGCCGACGAGCTCCTTGTGCTATCTGAAGGGCTGGAAGACGGGCAGGTCCTTGCCGAAACCATGCGTGTCATGGGCAGATTCCCAAAACTCACCGCCGCGCCGCTGCTTGCCCGCAAGCTGAGTTCGGAAAAGCCAGAGGTGCGTGCCGCGGCCATCGAGACGTTGGGCGAACTGCGGGCGGTGGAGGGTCGGGAGCCGCTGGTCCGGCTGCTGGCCGATCCGGACGCCCAAGTTCGTCGCGCGGCTGCCGGTGCGGCCGGAAAACTCGCGGAGCGACGCGCAATCGAGCCGCTGCTGAATCTGGCCGCTGACAGTGACCCGTCTGTTCGCGCCGCGAGCCTGGATTCACTACGCCTGCTCAACGAACCGCGCGGCGTGTCCCTGGCCGTCGCGGGCCTCGACGACCGGGAGACGGAGTCCATTGCGTTGCGTTTCCTGCACGATCTTGGCGGTCCGGAGCAAGCCGGCGCGGTCGCCGAGCTGGCGAAGCGCAATCCGTCACTGGAGGTGCTCACCGCGGCCGTGCAAGCGCTCACTACCTGGCGGGAACGCCCGGGAACAATGCCCTCACAGCAGCGGAATCTGGATCGCGCCGTGGCCGAGATTCAAGGCTCCAGCGGCAGCCTGCTCCGCTGGAATGTGAGCGGCCCGGATGAAATGTTGGATGATGTTGGTGGGCTCGGCAACGAACTGACGGATTCGCACGCTCAATTCGCCGCCGGCACGGAAGGACGTATCGTGATCTTGGCGAAAGGCGCCCAGAAGGGCCACTGGTATCGGGCGCGGACTGACATCGGCGTCTCGGACGAGACCGGCGTGGAGTTTCTTGCCTCGAGTAGCGGCAGCCTGCGGATTTGGCTCAACGGCAAGTCGATCTATAACCGCGAAAGCGCGCAGAGCTTCCGCATCGATTCAGACCGCTTTTCCGCCACGTTGGCCAGGGGGAACAATCGGCTGGCCGTGTCGATGGAGGTTGGGTCGTCTGAATCGACGGTCGAGTTTCATCTTCGCTTCCGCCGCAAAAGCGCCGTAGCCGAACACGAACGACTGGCCCAAGCGGCCCTCGCTCGACCCGGCAATCCCGAGCGCGGCCGAGGCGTTTTCCTTAATGTGGAGAAATCGCTCTGTCTCAAATGCCATCGAGTGAGCGACCAAGGGGAGCGCGTCGGGCCGGACCTGACGGGCTTAGGGTCGCGCTTTTCGCGAATCTACATCGTCGAATCCATCCTGGAACCCAGCCGCACCATTGCACCGAGCTTTGGCACCTGGCTGGTAGTGCTCCAGAGCGGCCGAGTGCTTTCGGGCGTCAAGGTCGCGGAAAGTGAAACCGGGTTCACGCTGGCCGACAACCAGGGGCAAAAACAGCCCGTGGCGAAGGCCGCCATCGAAGAGCAGAAAGCGTCCCTCGTGAGCACCATGCCTGATGGACTGGAAAAACGCATCACTCAGGAGGAGTTTGTCGATCTGATCGCGTATCTTGCAAGCCTGAAGGACGGCCGAACGCCCTGACGAACCGTTGAGGCGGTCAAACCCGAACGGATCGGACACGCCACCCATCAAACGCGAACTCTAATTCGGGCCATTGAGACGACACGGCCCAGTCTCGCGCGGCATCTCGTCAACTCATCGATTCCGAGACAGTTCGTTCAGAGGGACCTTTTTCCGGGACTCGATTGGGTGGCTGGGCCACGAGAGCCTCCGATGTGACAATGGAAGAACGGCAGCCACATCCGGCCTGGTTGCCTCAGATTAGCCGTTGGTAGACTCGTTTTGTGGAGTTCCCTGCGCATCGCGTGTCGCAAAATGCCGCCGGCAGCCGTCTATACTGCTGTGGCGATTCATGAATGACCGTCGGGAATGACCAGCTTTGGCGTCTGATGCGCAACTTGTGACCCGCGTGCGGCTTGGCGACGTGGAGGCGTTCGGTCAACTGGCCGAACGATATGAACGGAGCCTGTTGGCCATCGCACTCGCGAAACTGCGCAACTTTCACGAGGCTGAGGATGTCGTCCAGGCGACACTTTTGCTGGCGTTTCGGCGATTGGAGACGTTGCGCGACGAAGGCAAGTTCGGGCCGTGGCTAATACAGATCGCGCAATGCCAGGTGGTTGAGGCGGCCCGGGCTCGCCAGATTCCCGTGAGCCTTTCCTGGGAAGACTCCAGCCACAGAACGGCCGACGAAGGGAATTGCCAGGCCTGGATCGAAAACGAGTATTTGCTGGGTTTGGTCGCTCGCCTGCCTGACCACGAGCGGGTGCTGGTCGGGCTGCGGTATTTCGACGGGCACAGCATGGCCGAGATCGCAACGATCTCGACGCGACCCATCGGCACCGTCACGAAGCAGCTTTCCCGCGCGATTTCCCGATTACGCTCTTGGTGCAGCACGGAGATCTCATGATGAACCATAATGCTTCCTTGGAAGATTGGCTGGAATCGCTCGGCGCGGCCCTGCGTGCGCGGCCGCGCCTGACCGGCCGCGTGATGGACCGCGTGCGCGAGTCCGCCGCCGATGGCTCGACCGCAGGGCTGCCGACACGTACGCGGCATTTCACGATCCGCGGTCACCGGCGACTTGTCGCGGCGTCCGGTGGTGCGGTCGCTATGATCGGCGTGGCCATGTTAATTGCGATCACGCTGTTTCCCTCGCAGTCCGCCGGCTGGCCAGAAGTAACGAAGGCGATCCAATCGCAGAAATGGATTCGTGGCACTGCCACATTTGGCACCATGTGGTTAGCACCCGAACGGCAGATTTGGGCTTTCAGCTTGAACGGTTCTCATTACTTCAATGACGGCCGAACAAAAGCCAAGTACGAGTACCGTGTCGGCGACAAGGCGATCACGAAATTGCCACTTGGGGAGGACAATGCTCAACGAATCCTTCCTCTCGATGCATTGTCGCAGGACACGAGCGCGATCGGTCCGTGGCTATTTGGAACAGAGAAGATCATCGAGCAAAAGCGGCGAGAGATTACGGAAGCTGGCAAGACCTGGATCGAGTTTCAAATGGTCCTATGGCGAGGCGAGATGAATCATGTCACGCTGCGCGTCGATCCGGCAACCAGGCTGCCCATTTACCTGCTACAGACTTCGCCCAAGGATAAGACGAAGTCCTCCATGTGGGAATTCGACTATCCGACGGACGGACCGGCCGACATCTACGCATTGGGCGTTCCGAAAGAAGTCAAGATCGACGACCGGATGCCCCCAGATAACGTCCAGCGGGTGATTGATGCCATGGCGGCCAGTCGAGCCCGGATCGGTAATTTCCGGCTAATCGTTGGTCAATCCGCCAGCTATTCTAGTTCTGTCGTTTACCGCAAAGGAAACCGATGGCGAATAGATTCGTGGCGTCCGCAGGTCGCGATTGACTCGATGCCCGAGGCAAGCAAAGAACAGGACTGGGGCCAATGGTTCGAAGAGCAATTGCAGCTCAGTAAGTCGATGCCGTTTTATGTCTGCGATGGGAAGTCGGTTTGGGAGAACCGCAGCTTTCAACCTGGCGAGGAACCTCGTTGGAAATTAAGTCAGCACACCGCGCCGCAGGACTTGATGTCCGGCGAAGGCCTGGGCAGTCTGCCGAGCGGTCCCAACGTCAAGATCGCGTCGTTGTTGTTCCCGGATCTTTCGCCGAAGCGTGGGTGGGGTTTTGAGTTCGACTTGGAGCCGGCGGACGCCCCGGGCTTCGTCCTACTGAAGCGCTCAGCACAAACTACGCGGCCGGACGGCGCGCTCGGCCACGAGTGGTTCTTTGTCGATCCTGCAAAAGGATACGCCGTTGTTCGTGCTGAATTGTTTACTTTACCGCCCGACACGCCAAGCGAGCCAGCAGCCAGTCAAGTCCGGCAAACCATCAGCATGGAAGACTTCCACGAATCGCCACAGGGATTCTGGTATCCCACGGTCGTTCACAATACGAGTCACTTCGCCGCCAACAATTCGCGCGGCCAAGGCGCGATCCAACCGCTGAAGACGATGGTTCGCTACCATTTCGACTTTGATGCCGACTTGCCCGATTCGCTCTTCACGATCGACGATCGGCAATTGCCAAACAAGTAGCGCAATGCGCCGTGCAAGTCCGTGCCCCGTCCTGCTCCGAAAAATAGAACCGCGCGTGGCAGGCCTCGCGTGTCAATAAACTGTCGATTCCGAGACAGTTCGTTCCAAGGATCCTTCTTCGGGGCACAGCTACGCCAATAGCCCGCATTGTCCACATGATCTGAACCTTGCTGCCACTGGCAAAGATGCTTACCGACAGTGCGGGAGAGTAATCCGCGCAATCCTTTCTTTCGGCACAGATGCATCCCGTCCTGGGTGTATGCCGCTGCGTCGCCAATGCGATCGACTTGCAGTCGCGGCGTAGACTTGTGGAGCGGCGAATGGGGCCGTTCTTGGCTGCCGGCCGATGGACATGGATCATTCCGTTCCACGAGGAATTCCCCCTTGATCGAAGTCGAAGATTTCCATAAGGCTTTTGCCGGCCAGGTCGCGGTCCAAGGCCTGACTTTTCGCGTCGCGCCGGGCGAGCTACTAGCCATCATCGGGCCCAACGGCGCCGGCAAGACGACCACGATGCGGGCCATCGCCGGGATCATTACGGCCAGCGGCGGGCGGTTGTCGATCGCGGGTTTTGATATCGACGCCGACGCAATTGCCGCCAAGTCGCGACTGGCGTTCGTGCCCGACGACGCGCCGCTGTTTCACGACTTGACCGTCGAAGAGCACCTGTCCTTTTATGCGAGCATCTACCGGGTAAAAGACGCTCGCAGCAAGGCCCACGGGTTGCTCGACGAGTTTGAGTTGACCGCTAAACTTCGCACGCCGGCCAGCAACCTCTCGCGCGGCATGCGGCAGAAGCTCGCCATCTGCTGTGCCTACCTGCACGATCCCCAGGCCATCCTCTTCGACGAGCCGCTCACGGGCCTCGACCCGCAGGGGATCCGCGTCTTCAAGCGGTCGTTGCAAGAGCGCGCCGCACGAGGCGCCGCGGTGGTGATCAGCTCGCACATGCTGGCAATGGTCGAGGACTTGTGCACGCACGTCTTGATCCTGGCCGCAGGAATGCAGCGATTCTTCGGACCGGTCGACGAGCTGTGGACAAGCTTCGATCTGGTCGACCCGGCCGCGAGCCTGGAGGATATATTCTTCGCCGCCACATCACCATGATGACGACCGTCTTCCACCCGGCGACTGTAAAGCTATTGCGGCTGCAAAGCCACGGCCGGGGCCGGCGCATGTGGGGACGGTTTTGCCAGAGGCGGCGGCTGGTCCTCTCGGCGGTTGCTTGCACACTGGCGGTGGTCTGGCTCGGCAACGCGGCCATGACGATCTGGCTTCGCGAAACAGGATCACCGGAGACTCTGCGTGCGCTGTTGTCGCTGGGACTGGCGCTCTACGCCGGCTGGCATTTCGCCAGAGCGGCCTTCTTCCGCCCCGAAAGCCCGTTTGACTGGACGCCCGCCGAGCGCGAGATCTTGGTCGCGATGCCGCTGCGGCCGCGCGACCTGGTGGCATATCAGCTCGCTTCAGTCACGGTGACAACGATTCTCAAAGCGGGGCTGTTCACGCTTCTGCTGCTGCCCGATTTGCGCTGTGTGCCGCTGGGACTGATAGGCCTATTGCTGGCGATGATGACGTTGGAAATGCTCCGCATGGCAATCGACGTCGCCACCTGGGGGATGGGGCGTTCGGCATTTCTGGCCTACCGCGCGGCGGTCGTGGCGGGTCTGGTAGCGGCAGGATTCGCGGTCGGCGCCGTGATCGTGCGTGAAGACGCGTTCGGCGGACGGATCGACGTCGGCGACGGACTTCTGCAACGCCTGTTGGAGATCCTGGTGCAATTGAACGATTCTGTATTCGGTTATGCCGCCCTGCCCTTTCAACCGTTTATTGACCTGATCCTGGCCGACGGCATGATGATGTCCAAAGTGGCGCTGGCCGCGTTGGAATTGGGGGCGGTGGCCGGGCTTGCCGCCGCTGTGATCGGCTTGTACTCGGAAACCTCTCGACGCGTGGCGCAACGAGAAAAACGCAATTACCATGTACGCGGCACAGCCCGCGACGTGTCGGCAGATTCCGTACATAGCGAGCCTGGACCGGCGCTCGGCGCCGAGTTTAAATTGCGGCTGCGGCGGATCCCGCGCTGGGGCGGCGCCGGCGCGCTGGCCTGGCGGCAACTGGTCGGTGCCCGCCTGCACTGGGGTAGCTTGCTGACGGCGATGATCGCCCCGGCGGTGCTGGCCTGCGCTCCGTGCTTCGTGATCGCGGACCCCTACATCGCGTTTCTGGCAACCACCGGCACGCTGGCGTTCTACACGTTCCTGCTATTGCCCACCGCTCTGCGTTTCGACTTCCGCCGCGACCTCGATCGGCTGGCGACACTCAAGGGCCTGCCGATCACGTCCGCGGCGGCCGCCGTCGGCCAGACGCTGGCGCCGGTGCTGATCGCCAGCGTGTTTCAAAGCGCGGTATTGGCATTTGCGGTTGCCGCGCGGTCGCTGCCACCCAGCCACTTGTTCATGGCGATGTTGGTGATGATTCCGCTGAACGTACTGGTGTTCGGCCTGGACAACCTCATCTACCTGCTCTACCCCTACCGCGTGCAACAAGAGGGGCTCGAGATATTCCTGCGCACGATGCTCACGTTCACGGGCAAGGGTCTACTGTTTGGTCTTGGACTCGAGGCCATGTCGGTCTGGGGCTTCGCCTCGGCCGCCATGACGCGTGGAATGTCGCATTGGACCGGCAGCCCAATCAACGCGTACGCCGTGTTCACCGGCGGCATGATCGTCGGACCGTCGCTATTGGCCGCGCTCGTGCTGTTCGGGTTATGCCGGACTTACCGCAACATGAACCCGATTGAAGACATTCCGCGCTGAATGCACGTGCGGCGCTTGACTACTTCGGCATGGGCAGCACGATGAGGGCGTTTTCCGCGAAC
>JBGQKM010000087.1:0-19392 GCA_041499515.1 Planctomycetia bacterium
AAGTACTTGGAGCAGAAGGACGCGACGTTTACCGATGCAGGCAAGATTGGACTATGGACCAAGGCAGATGCGCAAACCCAGTTCGACAACCTGACGCTTGTCGGCAAATAAGTCATCTGGCGGACCGCCGGAGAAGAGGACGATGTGATGGGTTTCGGGCCAACTCCAAATACCAATGGTCGCGGCTTTCATTTCGGGTTGGAAGCGGAGTACATGCTTGCCGACGCGCAGACCTTTCGCCCGCTCTGGCATCGCGATCTGTCATTCGACCGGCTCAACGCCGCGTTGGAGTCGATACCGCTGGATGATTTGCCGCCGCTGGAGGGACTGGAGTTGGAGCGCCCGCACCGCAAACTGATGCCCTTTGCGGTCGAAGGCTACCACGTGCCCGATCCCGACATGCAACCGATCGACCTGCTTCCCAAGGGGATTGAAATCCGCACCCCGGTTTGCTCAACCATCGAGGAGTGCTTGAGTTGCCTGGCCAGGCTGCATGAGCGATTGCAGACTTCGCTGGCCGGGCTTGGCTATCAGGCCGTCGCCGTGTCGCACCATACCACGGAGTCCCACTTCGAAGGGCCGCAGAACAAACGCCGGTACGATTTCTGGCAATGGGCCATGGAAGTGATGGTCACTTACGGACCGGACATCAACGTCAGCCTGCCGACCGACCTGCAAGCCAGGCTCGACATCAAAGACGTGTTTGCCAAAGTCAACTACTATGCCCCGGCGTTGACGGCTCTGACGCTGGCTTCGCCGTTTTGCGAAGGCAAGTTGTGGATGATTCGCGGTCGCGTGGGGAAGTCGATTCGCACCTATCGCCGCAGCGTGATTGCGCCGGCCTTGGAGGTCCATATGGAAGAACGCGGCCGCCTGGAGTTCAAGCCGTTTGAGGCGACGAACCGGCTGGACGATTTTCACGCCTACTTTCTGCTCGGGCTCGCGCTGCTGCTCGACGACGGCCTGAAGGGGCGGGCAACGAATCAGTCTCGCATCTATGACTTGGGCCAAGTCGCCCAGTCCGGCCTGGATGCCGCAACCGTCCGCGCGCGGGCCGACGAAGTGTTGTCGCGCGCCGGGCGCGTGCTGGCCCGTCATGGCTTTGCCGCGGAAGCCCTCGACCCATTTCAGAATCGGCTGGAAACCGGGCGGCTCCCGTCGGACGAGTTGGTGGCACTCTACCGTCAGGAAAACTCAATGCCCGCCGTATTGCGACATCTGTCCGTGCTCGTTCCTCGCTCAACTCGTCTTGCCGCCACCACCTAGTCGCTAGATCATAGGGCATGGATTCCGCCGGCGTATTGCTTGAAGCCAAAGTCCTTGGGCGTCATATACCGGGCACGCGGCAGTGGCTGCTGCGCGACGTGTCGTTGGCCGTAGGCCGCGGAGAGCGGCTGGCAATTGTCGGCCCGACTGGATCGGGCAAGACGCTTCTGTTGCGTTCGCTGGCGCTTTTGGACCCAATCGATCAGGGCGAGATCCTGTGGCGCAGCCAGCCCATTCGCGCACGGGCCGTGCCTGACTTTCGCCGACAGGTCACCTACATTCACCAGCGTCCGGCGCTCGTTGAGGGCACCGTGGAAGACAACCTTCGTTTGCCATTCGCATTGGGCGTGCATGCTCGGGAAAGCTTCGATCGTGGACGAGTTCTCGTTATGTTGGATACCGTCGGACGCGGCGTCGATTTCTTGTCTCGGAATTGGCGGGACTTGTCGGGGGGCGAGGCCCAAATCGTCGCGCTGGTTCGCGTGCTGCAATTGGACCCAAGCGTCCTCTTGCTCGACGAGCCCACCGCGTCACTCGACGCGGCCACGGCCGATAACATCGAACGACTCATCGCGGGTTGGCACGATCCAATCGACGGTCAGCGGGCCACCGTCTGGGTTACGCACGATCGCGAGCAATCGACTCGCGTGGCGACTCGCGTTTTGCAAATGAATTCTGGCCAGCTCGTCGGAGAACCATGATCGTGGACGGATACATCGAACTCACGGCCTGGCAAGTTGCCATCGCGGCCAGCCTGGTCCTGGTGAACGGCGCCGTTTCGCTCGCGTTGCGACTTGGGTTGGAGCGCTCGCTGGCGCTGGCGAGCTTGCGGATGGTCGTGCAGCTCCTGTTGATCGGCTATGTGCTGCGCTGGGTCTTTCAGTCCAACAGCGTCACGGCGGTTTTGGCGCTGGCGATCGCCATGACGCTCATCGCCGGCGTGTCCGCGGTCCGCCGCACGGAGAGACGTTTCCCCGGCGTCTACCTGGCCAGTTCCGTTTCGGTATTGGCCAGCTCGTGGACCGTCACGGCGTTCGGGATTCTGGCCGTGTTGAACAAAGCCGACACGTGGTACGAGCCACAATACACCATTCCAATACTGGGCATGATCATGGGCAACACGCTCACCGGCATATCGCTGGGTCTTGGCCGGCTGGAGGACGACCTGGTGCTGCGCCGCGATTTAGTCGAAATGTCGTTGGCGCTGGGCGCGACAAGCTGGGAAGCCGCACGCGGCCCGGTCCGCCAGGCGGTGCGCACCGGCATGGTTCCGATGATCAATTCCATGATGGTCACCGGCATCGTGAGTCTACCCGGAATGATGACCGGCCAGTTGCTCTCCGGAGTCAGCCCTTTGGAGGCGGTCAAATACCAGATCGTGATCATGTTTCTGATCGCATCCGGTACGGCATTGGGCACCGTTGGGGTCGTGTTACTGAGCTTCCGGCGATTGTTCAACCGTTCTCACCAGTTTCAATCGCAGTTGTTGACCGCCGTCGAAGTCGGGCAGCGGTAAGCCAGTCCTGGAGATCGCTGATCATCTGGCCATTGAGGGGATGATCGGCTCGCTCGAGCATGATCGGCCGGCTTCTGCCGCCGCGAGCGGAACGAGACTGACCGCGAGTTTCCGGCGTACTGGCCCATGGCTGAACAATATGCAACAATTCTTCTTCGTTCCGAACCCATCACCGAAGACGTCGAGTTCACTATGGCTAACAGGTGCTGCTTCTTCGCCTTGTTTTTATGTTTGGGTGCGCTGCTTCCGACCCCAGTTGCCAATGGCCAGGAGAACTGGCCTCGGTTTCGAGGCGCCGACGCAACCGGCGTTGTCGCGGACGATCCGCGGCTGAGCGATACTTGGGACCAGGAAAAAAACGTGCAATGGAAGGTCACGATCCCTGGCTGGGGCTGGGGCAGTCCGATCGTTTGGCAAGATCGCGTGTTTGTCTCGGCAGTCCATGCCGAGGACGAGTACGAAAAGCCGAAAGGCGGTCTGTATAACGGCGGCGGCCGCGGCGAACCGCCAAACACCGTGCATCATTGGATGGTTTACTGCCTCGACCTGAAAACCGGCGCCCTGCTGTGGAAGCACGAAGCGCACTCGGGCAAGCCTCAGATACCGCGCCACCCAAAGAATACGTACGCCGCCGAGACACCCACCACGGATGGGAAACGGGTTTACGTGCTCTTCGGAGACGTCGGGCTGTACTGCTACGACTTCGACGGAAAGCAGCTTTGGGCCCATGAGATCGAACCGAAGAAAACGATGCTTGGCTATGGGGCTGCGGCGTCGCCAGTCGTCGAGGGCGATCAGGTGATCATGGTGTACGACAACCAGGAAGAGTCGTACATCGCCGCGATCGACAGCGCCAGCGGACAGACGCGTTGGAAGGTAATCCGAGACGAAAAGAGCACGTGGGCCACGCCGCTTGTTTGGCAACACGACGGCAGGACCGAGATCGTCGCCAACGGAAGAAAAGAAAACCGTTCGTATTCGACCGATGGAGAATTGCTTTGGCACTTCAACGGCCACATGTCGAATCTGACGATTCCGTCGCCCTTTGCCGTCGATGGACTGCTGTATATCACGTCGGGTTATTTTCAGGACAAGGACCGTCCCGTCTTTGCGCTCAAGCCCGGAGCTAAAGGCGATATCACGTTGGGCGAAGGGGACACGTCGAACGAATTCATCCAATGGTCGCTGGAAAAGATGGGCCCCTACAATACGTCGCCGATCGTGTACCGTGGCTTCTACTACACGTTGCTCGACCGTGGCATGATGACTTGTCACGACGCCAAGACGGGAGAGCTGGTTTATGATCGCACGAGATTTCCACAAGGGGCCAGCTTCACCGCTTCACCCTGGGCCTACAACGGGAGAGTATTTTGCCTTGACGAAAACGGTGACACCTACGTGTTACCGGTCGGGCGTGAGTTTGAGGTCGAGCACACCAACTCGCTGGACGAGCTGTGCATCGCCACCCCCGCGATCAGTCAGGGCAAGCTGTTGATAAGGACCGCGTCGCAGATTTATTGCATCAGCCAGGATGGCCATTAATCGCACGATTTTCGCCGCGGGCGGGGGTTCCAGAGGGGTTGCTTGACTGCGATCGGCCGATCAGCGCGGCCTGGGAAGCGTGTATCGATATCCGGGGCACCGTGGCGCGAGCCGTCGAACTGGACTCGAGGAAACCCGCGAAATGTGACAAACGGCCGTGATTGTGTTACAGTCGGTCGGCGGGCAAGTTCAGGCTGTTTTCGTCAGTGGGACCAGGCAAAACGTGACCAAAACTGCGACTTCACAGATCGAATCGGTGGCCGAGACGCTCGAGAGTTACGCCCAGCGGGGCGTGTTCAAGGGGTTCAGCCGCGGGCCGGTGGGCCATGCCAAGGCCACCTTCCGGATTGCCTGGCACCGGGATCGCGTCTTTGAGTTGATTTTTGATCTCAAAACGGGTGCAATGCGCTTTTCGACGTTGCTGCCGAATGTCCCGGCCGACTCCACGATGTACCGGGAGCTGAAGGAATTCATCAAATCGCGCCACGCGACGGATTTGCCAGAACATCGTCGAATCGATTGCGATCGGGCGCAGGTTCGAGCCCATAACCGGGCTGGGGACGTTTCGTTGGTGCTGCGGGTAAACGATGGTGACTTTGAATATGGCGCGAGGAAACTCATCCACCTGGTGCATGAAATCTTCCTGACCTTCCTGGTGGATGGGCACTTGGACTACATGGTGGAAACCTTCGATCTCGATCCCGACCGCATGTGACGCATCCCATTCAAGAACCGGCGAGAGACGGCTTTCGAAATTCCGCAACCAACAAAGTTTCATTCGTCAGGTAGAAATCGAATGCGGCAACAAACGGCGGCTTCCATCGCTCTGTGCTTGTTGATGATGTCAGGCCTGGTCCGATCAGGTCAGCCGGCTGCGGCCGATGAGAAATCAACTCAAAACGCCGACGGGCGGATAACTCAAGAAGAAGCGAAAAAACTCAAAAGCGCCGTGCCATTCAACAAAGTCTCGATTGCTCGCGGAAAGACGCTCTTCACCCGCGAATGCAAAGAATGCCACGGGGCCGATGGCAAGTCGCAGGTGGACGTGATCGCCAACGCGACCGACCTGACCGAGCCGAAGTTATGGGCTAGCGGGACGTCCGAGGGCGAGATCTTTCGCAGCATCCGCGACGGGGCCGGCGACGCCATGCCCCCGTTCAAGGCCAAGATCGAAGACGAAAAAGACCTCTGGCATTTGGTCAACTTCATACGCAGCCTGTGGCCCGGGCCCGCCAGACCGAAGCTACAGGAAACCAACGACAACTAACCGCCCAGCAAGGAAATTCCAGGAGGACGTATATCATGCAGACGAAAACCAAAGGCGACCGCCACTCCGCCAACGGCCCCGACGCGACGCGACGATCGTTCCTGCTTTCTTCGGCCGTCGGCGCCGGTGCGCTGGCCGCCAGCATGGTCGAGACCCGCAATCTGCAAGCTGGGGCAGCGAGTATCCCCTCGATCACGATCCCTAAAGAGATTCCCGAGTCGATGAGCCAGGCTCCCAAACCGGGGTCGTTCGAGGGTCCGGGCATGAGCGGCGCCGAAGTGTTTGCGAAGCTCTGCATGGAGGAAGAGTTGGCTGCCTTGTTCTGCTGCCCAGGCAACTACACGGTGATCAACGCCATTGCCGCGGCCGGCGTGCCCAGCTACGGCGGACGGTGCGAAGGCTCGATGTGCGCGGCCGCCGACGGATTCTCGCGCGTCACCGGCGAAGTGACCGCCTGCTCCGGCACCGAGGGCCCGGGTTTCACGAATATGATCATGAACATCGGCGCTGCCGCGGCGGCTCGCACGCCGCTGTTGGTGCTGGCCAGTAATATGCAGATGGCGGGCGACGATCGCGAAGCCTTCATCCAGACCGGACTGCAGCAGCCGATCACCACCGGAATGAAAAAGTACGGCAAGCGGCTGATCGCGCCGGATCGCGTGTGGGAGTACGGTGCGTACGCCTTCCGGCACCTGAAGTCGGGCATCCCCGGCCCGGTGCACCTGGATTTTCCGGGCGAAGTGGCGCGAGCCCGCTTCAACGATCCCTCGAAGCTGAAGGACTTTTACGGAAAAGACAAATATCGCACCGAGTCGTGCCCCCAGCCAGCGCCGAAGGATATTCAGATGGCGGTGGAGTTGATCAAGCGTGCGGAGCGGCCGCTGCTGGTGGCCGGCCAGGGCGTGTTTCAATGCAAGGCGTGCGACGCGCTGTTGGAGGCGGCGGAGAAAAACGACCTGGCCGTGGTCACCACCGGTCCGGTACGCGGCCACTTCCCCGACGAACACCGGCTGTCGGCCAACCTGACGCCCGATGCGCTGATGAGCGCGGATCTGGTGATTTTCGTGGGCCAGTACTGCATGCCCAGCCCCGGCGAGTTTCGCTTCAACCCCGACGTGAAAGCGATTCGCGTTCATCCGGTGGCCGAAGATCTGGGGCGCAATTGGCCCTTGGACCTGGGAATCGTCTGCGGCGAAAAGCCCTTCCTGGAAGCCTTGGCCGACGCCCTGCCGCGACGCCAGCGCGAGAGCTGGGTCAACGAGCTGGCCGCCGCCCGGCAGAAGTACGACAAGATGATTCACGACCAGTACGAATTGGGAGTGAAATACAGCAAGGACACCAACCATCTGCACCCGGCCGTGATCGGCAAAGAGGTGCACGACTTTTTCTACAAGGGCGACATCGACCCAAAACAAACGGTCACCGGACTGGGCGGCTGGACGATCGGGGTGTACACCGGCCGCTGGCTGCGCGCCTACCGGCCCGGGCAGAGCGTTGTTTGCGCGTATCAGTACGGGGCGATTGGCCCCGATCTGGCCATGATGATTGGCGCCGCCGCAGCCGTTCAGCGTGGCGTCGGGCCGCAATCTCCTTATAAAGGGGCTCCGGTGCTGTGCGTCACCAGTGACGCCGGAATCGCCTACAGCATGTTTGAGCTGGACACGGCGGCCAAGTACAAGATTCCGGTGATCGCCGTGGTCTACAACAATAACTCCTGGGGCATGTGGCCCAGCGCCGTTTCGTCCGCGCGCTCGATGCACATGTATATTTTCCAGGAAAACCTCCGCTACGACCAAATGGCCGAAGGCCTTGGCGCACGCGGCGAATATGTGCGCACGCAGGATGAATTCCGTGAAGCCCTGAAGCGGGCGTATCAGTCGGCATCCAAAGACAGCATGTCGACGCTGATCAACTGCCAGGCCCTGAAGGATTTCACATCCCCGCGCAACTACCCACCGGGCACTTCGATGAACCCCGAGCCCGGCTGCGGGGCCGTTGCCCATTGATTGAGACTTGCACGGACGCGAGGTATCGCGTGGGCTCTGTCTAGTGGCACGTCAACCTGCCCGCTGCTGCGCCTGCGCGGCGTATCGGCAGTCATGCGCCTCGATCCGAGCGGTGCCACTCGCTTTCCAAATCTCCAGACATTCCCTCGAGCGAGCCTGGCCGCTCGTAATCTCGGCTCAATGGCAATGTCGGCCGTGAAATCGCTCCAGCAGCGTCACGAGATTGCGCTTTGCGAACCAGATCGCGCGAAATCTTGAAGATCTTGATGGATGTCCTGAGCTCCTTGGATCAAACAACGAGCGATCTTAATCCTTTTTTAGCGCAATTGTCGGTGGTTTTAACGCTATTTTTGCGCGCACCCAGATAGACTTCCTGCAGGTGACCACGAAGCAGGGGACCACTCAGATGGACGCAGTTTATTTAGGAATCGTCGTTGTATTCTTCGCGCTGTGCTTCGGCATGGTGCGGCTCTTTGAGCGAATTTAGGAGGCAAGTGATGGACGGCATTTACGTTTTAGGGGCGGCCGTTTCGGCGCTCCTGTTTGTCTACCTGGTGATCGCGCTGCTGAAGCCGGAGTGGTTCGCATGACTACCAACGCAATTCTGCAACTCGTCATCTATGTCCTGGTGTTGCTGGCACTCGTAAAGCCCCTGGGCGCCTTCATGGCCCGGGTCTACGAGAACAAGTCGTGCGGGCTGGACAAGATCCTGGGTCCGCCGGAGCGGCTGATTTATCGGCTGTGCGGCGTCGACCCGACCGCTGAGATGTCGTGGCAACACTACACGTACGCGGTGCTGGCCGTCAATTTTCTGGGTCTGATCGTTGTCTACGCCTTGTTGCGAGTGCAGTATTATCTGCCGCTAAACCCGCAGCGATTGGCTGGCACGACGCCTGACCTGGCGTTCAACACGGCCGTGAGCTTTGCCACGAACACGAACTGGCAAAGCTACGGCGGCGAAGCGACACTCAGTTATCTGTCGCAGATGCTGGGGCTGGCCGTGCAGAACTTTTTGTCGGCGGCTGCCGGTATGGCCGTTCTGGTGGCATTGATCCGCGGTTTCGTCCGGCGGCAGTCGTCGTCCATCGGCAACTTCTGGTTCGACTTCACGCGCAGCACGCTCTACATCCTGTTGCCCTTGTCGATCGTGCTGGCGCTTGTGCTCGTTTCTCAGGGAGTCGTGCAGACATTCAGTCCGTATGTAAACGTTGCGCTTGTTCAGCCGACGACGTTCCAGGAGCCTGTGTTGGGCGGCGATGGCAATCCGCTGCTGGACGAGAAGGGGCAGCCGACGACCAAAACGTCGCCGCTCAGCGAACAAACGATCGCCGTCGGCCCGGCCGCGTCGCAAATCGCGATCAAGCAGTTGGGCACCAACGGCGGCGGATTCTTTAACGCCAACTCGGCGCATCCGCTGGAAAATCCCACGCCGCTTTCGAATTTCTTCGAGTTGCTGTCGATCCTCGTGATTTCCGCGGCGCTATGCTACACGTTTGGAAAGATGATCCAAGACACGCGCCAAGGTTGGGCCGTTTTAGCGGCGATGCTCGTTATCTTTCTGCCGCTTTTGGCGGTCTGCTATTGGTGCGAACAGCGTGGCAACCCCGTGCTGCCTGCACTGGGCGTGGACGATCAGGCCGAGTCGGCACAGGCCGGCGGCAACATGGAAGGCAAGGAAGTTCGCTTTGGCATCGCCCAGAGTGCACTGTGGGCCACCGCGACGACAAGCGCCTCCAACGGCAGCGTCAATTCGATGCACGACTCGTACACGCCGCTGGGCGGCCTGGTGCCGATGTGGCTCATACAACTTGGCGAGGTGGTCTTCGGTGGCGTGGGAAGTGGCCTGTACGGGATGCTGGCCTTCGCGATTATTGCCGTGTTTGTCGGCGGGCTGATGGTCGGCCGCACGCCCGAATACCTGGGCAAGAAGATCGAGTCGTTCGAGATGAAGATGGCGGCCATCGTGATCCTGATTCCGCCGATGGCCGTGCTGGTGGGTACGGCGGTGGCCGTGTCGCTGCCAGACCTGGCCAAGCCGAGCATTCCCAACTCGGGACCGCACGGTTTCAGCGAGGTTCTATATGCCCTTTCGTCGGCCAGCAACAACAACGGCAGCGCGTTTGCGGGCTTGAACGCCAACACGGCATTTTTCAACACGTTGCTCGGTCTGTGCATGCTGGCTGGCCGTTATCTATTGAAGATTCCGATCCTGGCCATTGCCGGCTCGCTGGCGGCCAAAAAGTACACCCCGGTCAGTTCCGGCACGCTGCCGACGCACGGGCCGCTATTCGTGGTGCTTTTGGTCGGGGTGGTGATTCTGGTTGGCGCGCTGACGTTCGTGCCGGCTTTGGCATTGGGTCCGATCGTCGAACACTTACTGATGGTGGAGTCATAGCATGGCAACCAAGGCTCGATCTTTATTCGATACCGCGATCCTGCGGCGTGCGCTGGTCGATTCGATCTACAAGCTCGATCCGCGTCGCGAGATCCGCAATCCGGTCATGTTCACGGTCTACGTCGGCAGCATACTGACGACCGGGCTGTGGATCCTGTCGCTAACGACCGTCGGCGAAGAGCCGTCGTGGTTCATTTTCGGCGTCTCGATCTGGTTATGGTTCACCGTGCTGTTTGCCAATTTTGCCGAGGCGATGGCCGAGGGGCGCGGCAAGGCCCAGGCCGATTCTTTGCGGCGCGCGCGGCAGGAAGTGCCGGCCAAGAAGTTCGTGCGGCCGCGCGAGGACGACGCGGAGGCGCCCAATTTCAGGGAGTTGCTACTGGCCGGCGATGTCACCGTCACCGAGGCCACCGATTTGCGCAAAGGGGACCTGATCTGCGTCGAGGCAGGCGACTATATTCCGGCCGACGGCGAAATCGTCGAGGGCGTCGCTTCGGTTGACGAAAGCGCCATTACCGGCGAAAGCGCCCCGGTGATTCGCGAAAGCGGCGGCGATCGCAGTAGCGTGACCGGGGGCACGCGCGTGCTGTCCGACTGGCTGATCGTGTACGTCACGGCCAACCCCGGCGAGACCTTTTTGGATCGCATGATCGCCATGGTCGAAGGCGCCAAGCGGCAGAAGACCCCCAACGAGATCGCGCTGGACATCTTGTTGGCCGGCATGACGATCATCTTTCTGCTGGTGTGCGTGACCCTGCTGCCGTATTCGATCTTTAGCGTCGGCGTGGCCGGACAGGGCACGCCGATCACCGTCACGGTGCTCGTCGCACTGTTGGTCTGCTTGATTCCCACAACCATTGGCGCTCTTTTGTCGGCCATCGGCATCGCCGGCATGGACCGCATGATTCAGGCCAACGTGATCGCCACGTCTGGCCGCGCCGTCGAGGCCGCCGGTGACGTCGACGTGCTCTTGTTGGACAAGACCGGAACGATCACGTTGGGCAATCGCCAGGCCGTTGAATTCATTCCGGTCGACGGCGTCGCGCCCAACGACCTGGCCGACGCCGCGCAGCTTTCTTCATTGGCCGACGAAACGCCCGAAGGCAGAAGCATCGTCGTATTGGCCAAGTCCAAGTACGGACTTCGCGAGCGCGATATCAACCAAATCCACGCCAAGTTCATTCCCTTTAGTGCTCACACGCGGATCAGCGGGGTCAACATGAACAACCGTGCAATTCGCAAGGGAGCGGCCGACGCAATCGAGAACTTCGTCAAGCAGCAAGGCGGCTCGTTTCCGTCAACCGTGCAACGGGAAATCGAACGGATTGCCAAACGGGGTGGGACGCCGCTGGTCGTGGCTGAAAACGACAAGACGCTCGGCGTCATCCACCTTAAAGATGTCGTCAAGGGGGGTATCAAGGATCGATTTGCTCAACTGCGTCAGATGGGCATCCGCACCGTGATGATCACCGGCGACAATCCGCTGACGGCCGCGGCCATCGCCGCCGAGTCAGGCGTCGATGATTTTCTGGCACAAGCCACGCCCGAAACCAAGCTTCAGTTGATCCGCAAGCACCAGGCTGGCGGGCATCTGGTGGCCATGTGCGGCGACGGCACCAACGACGCGCCGGCCCTGGCGCAGGCCGACGTGGCCGTGGCCATGAACAGCGGCACGCAAGCGGCCAAAGAAGCAGGCAACATGGTCGATTTGGATTCCAATCCCACGAAGCTGATCGAGGTCGTTGAAATCGGCAAACAACTGTTGATGACCCGCGGCTCGCTGACCACGTTCAGCCTGGCGAACGACGTCTCGAAGTACTTCGCGATTATTCCTGCCGCGTTTGCCAGCACGTACCCGGTCCTGGACAAGCTGAATATCATGCACCTGGCCACGCCCACCAGCGCGATTCTCGCGGCGGTGATTTTCAATGCGTTGATCATTATCGCGTTGATTCCCTTGGCGCTGCGCGGGGTGAAGTATCGACCGATCGGCGCCGCGGCCTTGCTGCGGAACAACCTGTGGATCTACGGCGTCGGCGGTTTGATCATTCCCTTTGTCGGCATCAAGCTGATTGACATGGCGCTGGTCGTATTGAACATGACAGGTGCCTGAGCTCGCACGTCGCGGCCACAGGGATATCGTGGCCTCACACTTTCAAGTAGAAGATAAGGAATCGTTGCCATGTGGCCGCAAATCGTTCGTCCGGCAATCCTCATGATCGTGGTGATGACCGTGTTGACCGGCGTGATTTATCCGCTGGTCGTGACCGGCATTGCCCAAGTCGTATTTCCGATCCAGGCAAACGGCAGCCTAATCCATGAGGGAAACAAGCTCGTGGCCTCCTCGCTGATTGGACAACCCATCGACGCTCCCAAGTATTTTTGGAGTCGGCCTTCGGCAACCAGCCCCTATCCGTACAATGCGAGCAACTCGTCCGGCTCCAACTTGGGGGTCAACGAGCCCAATTTGATTGCGGCCGTCAAGGGCCGCATCGCGGCGCTCAGGCAGGCCGACCCCGACAACGGCAAGGAGATTCCAGTCGATCTGATCACCGCATCCGCAAGCGGTCTCGACCCACACATCAGCCCCGCCGCCGCACGGTACCAGGTGGGCCGGGTGGCCAAAGCCCGTGGGTTGCCAGAGGATGCGGTCCGCGATTTAGTGACGAAACATACTGAATTGCGCACGTTTGGATTGCTTGGTGAAGACCGAGTCAACGTGGTAACCTTGAACTTGGACTTGGACAAAACCGGGCAATAGGGGCCATCTGCGTGGCCATCGATCATGGGCGACCGCCGACGCGATCCCGACGCGCTGTTGCTCCGGGTGCAAGCCGAAGAGGCTAAAAAAGCGCGCGGCAAGCTGAAAATCTTTTTTGGCGCGGCGCCCGGGGTCGGCAAGACCTACACGATGCTTGAGACGGGTCGCGAACAAGCCCGCGAAGGCATCGACGTGCTTGTGGGCTACATCGAGCCGCACGTCAGGCCAGAAACCCAAGCACTCGTGCTCGGCCTGGACGTGCTGGCGCGCCAGGAAGTGCCCTACCGCGGCACCAGGCTGGTGGAATTCGATCTGGAGGCCGCGTTGGCCAAGCGGCCGCAGTTGATCCTCGTCGATGAATTGGCTCATACCAACACTCCCGGAATGACGCATGCCAAGCGTTGGCAGGACGTCGCTCAACTTCTGGAGGCAGGCATAAGCGTCTACACGACGCTCAACGTGCAGCATCTGGAAAGCCTAAGGGACATCGTCGCCCAGATCACGGGCATTTCGGTGGCCGAGACGGTGCCCGACTCGATTTTCGAGGAGGCCGACGAGGTCGAGTTGGTGGATTTGCCGGCCGAGGACTTGCTGGACCGCTTGCGCGAGGGGAAGGTTTACGTTCCGCGTCAGGCCGAACGCGCGATCCAGAATTTTTTTAGCAAAGGCAATTTGATTGCGCTTCGCGAATTGGCATTGCGCAAGGCCGCCGAACGGGTCGGCGCCGAAATGGACGACTACCGCCAGCAGCACGGAGTCGCCGGCGTTTGGCCTGTCAATGAGCGGCTTTTGGTGTGCGTCGGCCCGAGTCCGTTTTCGGCCAGATTGGTTCGCGCTACTCGACGGATCGCCCGCAGCCTCAAGGCGCCTTGGATCGCCGTGCACGTCGAAACGCCCGCGGATTTGCGACTGTCCGAAAGAGACCGTGAGCAGCTGTCTCAAACGTTGAATCTTGTCGAGCAATTGGGCGGCGAGACCGCGACCCTCAGCGGGCACAACCTTGCTGACGAGTTGATTCACTACGCGCGCAGCCGGAACGTCACGAAGATCATCGTCGGCAAGCCGAGCCGGCCCCGGTGGAGAGAATGGCTGCAGGGTTCGCTGGTCTACGAACTGACGCGAAAGTGCGGCGACATTGACGTCTATGTCATTACCGGCGATCCGGAGAAAAAATCGGTCACCGCGGCCGAACCGGCGCCGTCGGCCTCGACCCCCAACGACTATCTTGCCTCATTCTTGATTGTCGTCGCATGCACGCTGGTGAGTTGGCCATTGTCCCGTTTTCTGGCACCCACCAACGTGATCATGGTGTACCTGCTAGGAGTGGTTATTGTCGCTACGAGGTTCGGACGGGGGCCGTCGGTGCTGGCGTCCGTGTTGAGTGTGGCGGCGTTTGATTTTTTCTTTATTCCACCGGTGTTCACATTTGTCGTCGAAGACACTCAGTACCTATTCACGTTTGCCGTGATGTTGGGCACTGCGCTGACGATCAGCACGCTAACGACGCGGGTCAGGTTCCAGGCTGAGTCGGCCCGCAAGCGTGAAAGACGCACGGCATCGCTGTACGCGATCAGTCATCAATTGGCCGCCGCCCGCACTCCCGAACAGATCGCACAGGCGGCGGTTCGTCACGTCGCCGAGGCGGTGGATGCCAAAGTTGCAATCCTGCTGGCCAGTGCCGGTGACAGTCGACTAGCCACGATCAGCGTCGCGGCAGAGGCTTTCGATCCGGGACCGCATGACGAGGCCGTGGCTCAGTGGGTATTCGACCACGGTGAAACCGCCGGCCACTGCACGGCCACCCTGCCTGGCTCGGCCGGACTCTATCTTCCGTTGCTGGCCTCGCACGGAACGGTGGGCGTGCTTGGCGTCCTGCCCAACCAGGCCTGGCGTTCCGTCGAGCCAGAGCGACTGCATCTTCTGGAGACTCTCGCGGGACTGATTGCATTGGCAGTCGAGCGCGTTCAACTGGCCGCTGAAGCCGCTCGGATTCGCGTGCAAATGGAAACCGAAAAGCTTCGCAGCTCGCTATTGAGCGCCGTTTCGCACGATCTGCGCACGCCGTTATCGGTGATTACCGGCGCCGCGAGCACGCTGCTGGATGATAGCGAGACCCTTGAGCCGAAGCTGCGGCGAGAACTGTTGGAATCCGTCCTGGCCGAAGCCGGACATTTAAACCGCCTGGTCGCCAACTTGCTGGACATGACTCGACTGGAGGCTGGCGCGATTGAGGTGCACAAGGAGTGGCAATCCATCGAAGAGATCGTCGGCGCGGCGCTGGGTCGCACGTCGCAACAATTGAAAGGTCATTCCATTGTCACGCACGTGCAACCGGAACTTCCGTTCGTGCCGATGGACGACTTGCTCATCGAGCAGGTGCTGGCCAACTTGCTCGAAAACGCCGCAAAGTATTCGCCGCCTGGAACGCCGATCGAGCTCACGGCGTCTGCCAATGGCACCGTTCTGACGGTGGAGGTCGCGGACCGTGGCCCCGGACTTCCGCAAACAGACTTAAATCGAGTCTTCGAGAAATTCTATCGCGCAGCCAACTCCAGTGGACGGCCGGGCGCCGGGCTGGGCCTGGCGATTTGCCGAGGTATCATTGAATTGCACGGTGGACAGATCGAAGCGGAGAATCGGCCGGGGGGCGGTACCGTCTTTCGCTTCACGCTGCCGCTGTCTGCCACACAGCCGGAAATTCCGCCAGCGGAAGCCTCGACGGAAACCTGACGGGCGCGAGCCGGACTATGGTGCAAGACCCGAAAATACTCATCATCGAAGACGAACAGGAAATTCGTCGATTCCTGCGGGCTTCATTGGCAAATCATGGATACCGCTTGATCGAGTCGGAGACCGGCGAGGGCGGATTGAACCTGGTTGCCGACGAGCATCCCGATCTGGTGCTGCTCGATTTGGGCTTGCCGGATACCGACGGCCTTTCGGTCATCCGCCGGCTGCGCGGCTGGTCACAAGTTCCCGTGATCGTGCTGTCCGCTCGCGGACAAGAGGCCGACAAGGTCAAAGCCCTCGACGCCGGTGCGGACGATTATCTCACGAAGCCGTTCAGTGTTGTCGAGCTCCAGGCTCGCATGCGAGTTGCCCTCAGACATGCCACTCAAGACCAGGACGAGGCCGGCGAACCGATCTTTACACTCGGACGCCTGCGAGTCGATCTGGAACGTCGCCAGGTTTTCGTCGACGAACAGGGCATTCATCTGACGCCCATCGAGTATCGGATCTTGACGACCTTGATCAAACATTGCGGCAAAGTGGTCACCCATCGGCAGCTTCTCAAAGAAGTCTGGGGGCCGGAGAGCGTTTTGGAAAGGCAATATCTTCGCGTCTACATGACCCATCTTCGTCGCAAGATCGAGCCAGATCCCGCGCAGCCGCAATTCGTGCTGACGGACCCGGGAATTGGCTATCGCCTGGCCTCATCGTGAGGCATTGCGATCCTTGCTCACGGCCGCAGGCCATGCTAGCTGCCCTGGCAGCCACACATTGATTCGCCGCCAGCGGCCTAGAACCTGCTTGCCGAAAAGGGACTTTCGGCGTTTGCGTTCCTTCGCGGCGCGAATCATCACCCAGGGTCCATCCCACGTCGGCCCGCGTCCAACGGGTGCTATTGGTCGGCTGCTGTTCTCACGATACCATTCCCGCCGATTCCAAGGGCCCAACCATTTCCCAGGCAGCTCGACCGGCCCACCGGTTCGTCCGGCATAAGGCCTCACAGGAACCAGAGGATGCTTGCCATGCTCCCACGATTTCGATCGCTGTTGGCCCACTTGCGGGCTCCGTCCAAGGGACTTGCGCGCCCAACCGCCGCCGGAGGTCCGCAGTACCGTCAGTCGCGCTTGGAACGATGCGAAGAGCGGGTCGTGCTTTCGGCCAGCGGCACCGATTTAGTCACGGCGCTGTTTAACGACATTCTCAACCGCGCGCCTAATCAAAGCGGACTGGATAGCTTCAACAACCTGTTGCATCACGGCACGTCGCCGGCGACCGTCGCGGCCTCGATTTGGGATTCGCCCGAGCATCGCGGCATTCAAGTCGACAATTTTTATCAGACGTTTTTGCACCGCGCGGCGGACCCGGACGGCCGACAAATGTGGATCGACAGCATGGTCGGCGGGCTGTCGGAGGAAACGGTTATGCTCGATTTCGTGACGTCCGCCGAATATATCCAGAACAACTCCCTTGGTCAGCCCTACGTCGACGCACTCTACCACGATATCCTTGGCCGCGATTCCGACATCAACGGTTTGATTAGTTGGACCAATCAACTGGCCATTCCGCCGTTGATCGACCCCCTCGGCGGGCACAATCTGTCGGACACGGTGGTGGCCGCCGCCTTCATGAATTCCCACGAGCACCATCTGCGGTTGGTCGATTCGTATTACGCCAACTTCCTGCAACGGGCAGCCGATACGGCCGGCGAAGCGGACTCCGTACAGACGCTCGACCAAGGACAAGCGAACGACGAGTCCGTGGCCATTGCGTTCCTGTCCTCGGGCGAATACATCGCTCATCATCCCCGCACTCCGCTTTCTTAGGGCGCTTTTGGAAAAAGAATCCATTGCGCGATAAACGCGGGGTCGCGCGCTGTTTCAATCGCCGCTACCGGCGAGCCTGGATCGGTCGCAGGCTCAGTCCAAAGGGGAAATGTCGGCTTTACCCCCTCGATTGCCGCCAACAAGCGCGGCCCAGGTCGCGATGCCAGACTGGCCGATTAATCCGTAAATCCGAGCTATTGACTGTGCTAGGCGCGCGGCGACAAAATCATGCGGCGTCTGCCACCCGCTGGCGGTCCTCCCGGAGCAAAGCGCATGTCTGGCCCGTCCGCCGAAGCGGCCAAAGTGGTTCTGATCACGGGAGCTTCGTCGGGCATCGGCAAGACTTGCGCTTATCACATGGCGGCGCGCGGCTGGCGCGTGTTCGGCACGCAGCGGCAGCCGGCGCCTGCCGAGGGCCGTCCGTTCGAAATGATCGCCATGGACGTCGACGATGACGAATCGGTTCGCCAAGGAGTGGCCGCGGTCCTGGCCAAAGCCGGCCGGATCGACGCGGTGGTCAACAACGCCGGCTTTGCCCTGATGGGGGCGGTGGAAGATACGACGATCGCCGAAGCCAAAGCCCAACTGGAAACCAACTTCTTCGGCGTGCTGCGCGTGTGCCGCGCCGTGCTGCCGACGCTGCGCAAGCAAGGACACGGCGCGATCATCAACATCAGTTCGCTGGCCGGCATCCAAGGGCTCCCGTTCAGCGGCTTGTACAGCGCCAGCAAGTTTGCCCTGGAAGGCGTGAGCGAGAGCCTGCGGCTCGAAACGATGCGCTTCGGCATCCGCGTCACGCTCGTCGAGCCCGGCGACTTCCGCACCGAAATGCCGATTCGCCGCCGCGTGGCCGCCGCCGCCGAAACGCACGACGCCTACGCCAGCGAGTTTGTGCGGTTCAAACTCAAACAAGACCAGGACGAGGCCAACGCCGCCGAACCGCACGCCGTGGCCCTGTTGGTCGAACGACTGTGCAGTCATCCGCGACCCAAGATGCGCTACAGCGTGGGCATGCTCGGCCAACGAATCGTCGTGCCGCTCAAGCGCTTCCTCCCCCAGAGGGCATATGAACGGCTGCTGTGCCGGGTCATCGGTTTGTAAAGACACGACGAGCCGTCACGTGACCGTGGCCCGCCGCGCCGGCCTACCGATCATCGTGACGTTCCATTTCGGCGATGATCTGGCTGAGTCGCAATCAGAGTTGTTCGTCAGAGAGCGTTCAAGCAGTTTGGCGATGCGCGAAGGTTGGCAGCAAGCTTTGGCGAGCGCTTGCGCGGTGCGGCGTGATTTTTGACGGCGACTAGCGTCCGCCAATTTTGCTCGCTGCGCTAAACTGATTGCTGGTCTGGGAGCGGCTCGTGGCCGACACGCCGCCCATCTCGCGTTCGTGCAGGTCGTCGTGCAGGGATCGGAGCTCTTCGAATGACCAGCTTTCGATGTCCCACGTCGATCGAATCTGCTGCCCATGCACCGGACCGCGCAAATGCTGGACGACCCTTTCGCGGGTGGGGCTCCAGTCGTCGTCGATGCTCCAGTGATTGCCGCGGAGTGGCCAGTGGCCGGTTGTCTCCACGCGTGCCACCTCCGACACAAAGCCCTCTGGCCGCTCATCGACCCCCTTGGCCAGGAACCCAAACGTCCAGGCATCCAGAGGCGTCGTGCAACCCGACTTGAAGGAGCGCACGATCTTTCCGTTGCTGATGCACGCGACCACCGGGTATTCGCGTGCGTCGAGCTGCTGAAGCAGTTCCGGGATCGTGTCCCCTTCGACGATCTGCAAATGATTTTCGGGCCCCGGGCCGATCTTCCAGCCGCGAGCCAGCATACTCTGGAAATCACCGCCCGGGCGGCGCAGCCGCTGCAACTCTTGGTCACAACGGGCGCAGTCCTTGGTAACGATGAATAGAACCCGAGTCGATTGCGGTTGTTCGTGGCCGGCGAGCGCGACGCTGCCCGACGCTTGCACCGGCGGCGGTAGCGGCTGACCTGGAGTCGTGCTCAGCGGCGCCGCGCTGGCCAGCGCATTCCAGGCAATCAACGGCGCCAGGTGCGATAAAGCGACAGCAGCGCCCAGGGACGCCCGAAT
>JBGQKM010000088.1:0-19241 GCA_041499515.1 Planctomycetia bacterium
CGACGATTGTCGATTTGCTGATGAGCGCCGAGTACATCCTTTCGCAAGGCAACCCCAACGTCGTGCTTTGTGAGCGCGGCGTGAAGGGTTTCGACCCGGCCACGCGCAACGTGTTCGACGTGGCCGCGGTGCCCGCGTGCAAGGCCCTTTCGCATCTGCCGATCATCGTCGATCCGAGCCACGCGACCGGACGGCCCGATTTGATTCCGGCCTGCGCGTTGGCCGGCGTGGCGGCCGGCGCCGACGGCGTGCACATCGAAGTGCACGATTGTCCGGAAGAAGCGATGTCCGACGGCCCGCAGGCCCTGCTGCCCGAGCAGTATCAGCAATTGGCCGGCCAGATTCGCGAGCTGGCCGCGCTGTTAGGAAAAACGATTTCTCCCGCACCAGGATGCAAACGATGAGACGCCCGTTGATTGCCGGCAATTGGAAGATGAACCTGGACCGCTCGGCGGCCGTCGCGCTGGCCGCGGCGATTGCCCAGCGCTCCGGCACGATCGCCGGCGCCGACCTGGCCGTTTTTCCGCCGGGCGTCTACCTGGATGCGATTCGCGCGGCGGTGGCGGGCTCGCGGCTGGCCTATGGCGCCCAAAACATGTACCACCAGTCCAACGGGGCATTTACCGGCGAAATCAGTGCCGCGATGCTCGTGGATTTGGGGTGCCGTTATGTGATCCTGGGCCACAGCGAACGGCGGCAAATCTTGGGAGAAACGAACGAACAAGTCAACCAGAAGACCCAGGCGGCCCTGGCGGCCGGATTGACGCCGATCGTCTGCGTCGGCGAGCTGTTGGCCCAGCGCGAGGCCGGGCACTCAAGCGCCGTGATCCGCGAGCAGTTCAGCGGCTCGCTAGGCAACCTGTCGGCCGAGCACATGGCCCGGGTCGTGATTGCCTACGAGCCGGTTTGGGCCATCGGAACCGGCAAAGTGGCCACGCCCGAACAAGCCGAGGAGGTCCATAGAGATCTTCGCAAGGCGTTGACCGATCGTTACAATACGGCCACTGCCGAGGCCGTCCGCATCCTGTACGGGGGCAGCGTGAAAGCCAGCAATGCGGCGGAGCTGCTGGCCCAGCCCAACGTGGACGGCGCGCTGGTGGGCGGCGCCAGCCTGAAAGCCGATGAGTTTTTGGGCATCGCGGCCGGGCTTCCGCGCAAGTAGGAACGTTGATCCAAACCCGAGGAAGGTTCTCCAGTAAACGAGAATCTAAAGATCCATGCTGAATATCATTCTGCCGACCCTGCTGTGTCTTACCTCCGTGTTCCTGATCCTGCTGGTGTTGATTCAGCGGGGACGGGGCGGCGGACTGGCGGGGGCGTTTGGCGGCCTGGGCGGTCAGAGCGCCTTTGGAACCAAGGCCGGCGACTTGTTCACGCGGATAACCATCGGCGTCGCCGCTTTCTGGATTATCCTCTGCGCCGCCTCGGTCAAGCTGCTCAACGAGGGGAGTCAGCCTCTGTTCGATCAGGGACTCGGACGCAGCGGCGCCACCGCGCCGCCGCCGGCCGGCGGTCCGCCGAAAGCTTCCGACAAAAAGGTCGGCGCCACGGGCGGCGAAAAACCGGCGACGACCGCACCGGCAAGCGCCCCGGAAAAAGCAAAATAAGCACCGCCCAAGCTCGTCTCCACCTCTCGATCCTTCTGAGGCGGCGCTGGTGGCAACGTGGCAGGAGAACCGCTCGCGTGTTGCTGAGCATGACCGGCTTTGGCGAGGCCCATCGCAAAGACGCTTCTTTGGCGGTTTCCGCGGAAGTGCGCACCATCAACAGCCGTTACTTCAAGTTGGTGATGCGCTGCGGCGAGGGCTATAGCGCGCTGGAACCCCAGATTGAAGGCCTCGTGCGGCAGCACATCAAGCGGGGGACGGTCCAGGTTTCGCTGCGCGTCGATCGGGCCAGCGCCAGCGACGATTTTCAATTCAACATGGCCGTGCTCTCGGGCTATCGCCAGCAGCTCGAGGAGTTGCGAAAAACCTGGAAAGTGACCACGCCAATCGACATTGAGGCCTTGCTGGTCTTGCCGGGGGTCGTGAATCAAAATGCCGCCGGTCCTTTGGACGTGAGCGGCGACTGGCCGATCATCAGCCAGACGCTGAAAGTGGCGCTGGACAACATGGCGATCATGCGGGTTGAAGAGGGCCGGGCGATGGCCGCCGATCTGGCCGCCAACGGCGCCGCGATCGTCAAGGAATTAGACGTCATCGAAGCCCGAGCGCCGCTGGTGGCCGATTCGTATCGCGGCCGGCTTACCGAGCGGCTGACCAAAACGTTGGCCGATTTTCAGGTCACGCTGCAACCGGGCGATCTGGTTCGCGAAATCAGCATTTATGCGGAGCGCAGCGACATTTCGGAGGAGATCGTGCGGCTCCGCAGCCATCTCGAGCAGTTTGCCTCGACGCTCGAACTGCCCGAGAGTTCGGGCCGCAAACTGGAATTCCTGACTCAGGAGATGTTTCGCGAGACGAACACGATTGGCTCGAAGGCCAACGACGTGCAGATTTCACGGCACGTTATCGAAGTCAAGGCGGCGGTGGAACGGATCCGGGAAATGATTCAAAATGTGGAGTAGGCCGCCGCGCCAGACCGCTAGCAGCGCCCGCGGCGAGTTCGGTCGCCGGCGGGTGGTCGGGTCGTGTGGCGTCGCGGCAATAAGTATCCCGCGATGATGGTGGATGGCGCCTGGCGGCGGCCATCGGGCTAGAACATCTTTTGGGGCGGTGCGGGGGACGCGCCAGGCAATGAACGCACCGAACCGCGGCAATTTGATCGTCATTTCCGGCCCATCGGGCGCCGGCAAGACGACGCTGCTGAAAAAACTGTTCGAGCGCTTGCCCGGGCTGTCGGTCAGCGTTTCGGCCACGACGCGGCCGCCACGGCCGGGCGAGCGCGACGGGGTCGACTACTACTTTCTCACTTCCGAGGAGTTCCAGCGGCGGCGCGCGGCCGGCGAATTTCTGGAATGCTACGAGGTTTTTGGCCGCGGATACTGGTATGGGACTCTCCTGAGCGAGGTGGCCCCTAGCCTCGAAGCCGGCAATTCGATAGTCTTAGAGATTGACGTGCAGGGGGCCATGGCCGTACTGCAGCGGTATCCCCAGGCGATTACCATCTTTGTACACCCCAGCTCGGTGGAAGAGTTGGAGCGGCGGCTGCGCGGCCGCGGCACCGAGACCGAAGAGGCCATTCAGCGGCGATTGGAAGTGGCACGCCGCGAGTTGACGTGCGTCGACCGCTATCGATATCAGGTGCTCAACGACGACCTGGACCGGGCCGTCCAAGAAATTTGCGACATCATCCGATCCCCAGAGGTATGACGAGATGCTCGACGAACTACGTGAAGAAGCGAGTGTCAACAAAGTCGGCGGTCGCTTCAAATTGTCGACCCTGATTCAGAAACGGCTGGTGGCGCTCAACGGCGGAAGCCGCCCGCTGGTCGATCTGAAAACCGATAACAAGCTGGAAATCGTGATTCAAGAGATCATCCAGGATAAGATCTACCTCGACTCGTCGGCCCAATTGAAGATCACTGGCGCGGAAGCGGGCGGCGGGCCACCGGAGTTGGATCTGACTAATCTATGACCTCTATCAGCGGGCGCGAGGTTGTCATCGGCGTCAGCGGCGGCATCGCGGCCTACAAAACCGCGGCGCTGGTGAGCCAGTTGGTGCAGGGCGGAGCCGGCGTGTCGGTGGTCATGACCGCGGCGGCTCGTCAGTTCATCGCGCCGGCCACGTTTGCCGCCCTCTCGGGGCGTCCGGTGCTGGAGCGCGTGTTCGACGAATCCCAGCACCCGCTGGGCGTCCACATGGAACTGGCCGAACGGGGCGAAATCTTGTGCGTCGCTCCGGCCACCGCCAACCTGCTGGCCAAGGCCGCCTGGGGACTGGCCGACGATCTGCTCAGCACGCTGCTGTTGAGCTTTACCGGGCCGGTGCTGTTGGCGCCGACCATGAATTGCGAAATGTGGGAAAAGCCCGCGGTGAAGCGCAACGTGGCCCAACTGCGCCGCGACGGCATCCACTTCGTCGATCCCGAGGAGGGCTGGCTCAGTTGCCGCAAGCGCGGCGTGGGCCGGATGGCCGCTCCGGAAAAAATATTGGACGCGATCGGCCAATTGCTCGAGCGGCGGAAGAGCGTTTAGAATATCCGGCAAGAAAAGTCCCGCGCGCGGCATGTGACGGCCGTGGGTTCGTAACGTGCCGATCGCCGGCGACGAGGAATCTTTGCGGTCAATGGCTCCAGGTTCTTTTTTCGCGAGGCCTGCCATGCGATGCTGCTTGAGTCGATTTGCCTGCGGCGCCGTCTCGTTCCTGTTCATGGCCGCGTTCGTCTGCGGCGTCACCGACGCCCAGGCGCCGCGTGCAAAAGCGTCGGTCGCGCGGCCGAATATCATCGTGATCGTGGCCGATGACTTGGGCTACGGCGAAGTGAGTTGCACGCTCAAGCAGGAGATTCCCACTCCGCGGATCGCCTCGCTGGCCCATGGCGGCGTCTGCTTTACCAATGGGTACGTCAGTTGTCCCTATTGCAGCCCCACCCGGGCCGGCTTGATGACCGGTCGCTACCAGGAACGCTTTGGCCACGAGTTCAATCCGGGCCCGGCAGAGCGAGCGCCGGATAATTTTGGTTTGCCGTTGGACCAGGTCACGTTGAGCGATCGCCTGAAAAAGCTGGGATATGCCACCGGCATGGTCGGCAAATGGCACTTGGGTTACAAGCAACCCTATCACCCGACGCGGCGTGGCTTCGATGAGTTTTTCGGTTTCTTGGGGGGCGCGCATTCGTACATCGACAGCCAGGCCGACCCGGCGAATCTGATTCTTCGCGGCCAACAGCCGGTGGTCGAGAAGGGCTATTTGACCGACGCCTTCGGCCGCGAGGCGGTGGCGTTCATCGATCGGCACAAGCAGCAGCCATTCTTTTTGTATCTGCCGTTCAACGCCGTGCACGCCCCGCTGCAGGGCGCGGAAAAATACCTGGCGCGCTTCCCGGCCATCGACAACGAAAAACGCCGGGCCTTCGCGGCCATGCTCTCGGCCATGGACGATAACGTCGGCCTGGTGCTCGACAAGCTAGCGCAGGAAAAACTGGACGACCATACGTTGATCTTTTTCATCAGCGACAACGGCGGGCCGACGCCCAGCACCACTTCGGGCAACGGACCGCTGCGCGGCTTCAAAGCCCAGACCTGGGAAGGGGGCATTCGAGTGCCCTTCATGGTGCAATGGAAGGGCAAGCTGCCGGCCGGAAAAATCTACGACCTGCCGGTCATCTCACTCGACATCGTGCCTACGGCCGTGGCGGCCGCCGGCGGGACCGTTTCGGGCGAGAATCTCGACGGAGTGGATCTGACGCCGTACTTGAGCGGTCAGACCAGCGGCCCCCCGCACGAGTCGCTCTATTGGCGCTTTGGCGAGCAATGGGCCATTCGCAAGGGCGATCTGAAACTCGTGCAACCGCCCACCGGCGGCGTGCAACTCTATGACCTGGCCAACGACATCGGCGAGCAACACGACCTGGCCACGGAAAAACCCGAGGAGTTCAAAGCGCTGCGGGCCGAATACGAACAATGGAACGCTCAGCTCAAACCGCCGCTGTGGCGACCGCGAGGCGCCGACGGCACCCTGCGGGCGAACGACAAAGCCGGCAAAGCGAGAGGGAAAGCGCGGGGGCGCCGAGCCGATCCCAACGCCGCCGTCGCCCCAACTGTTTTTGATGTATCCGACCTTCGTTCCACCGCGCGCTGAACGCGAAGACCACTTGTTGAAACCATTTCCTGGCCTCTTGTTCCGCTTCGGCGGCTGATCACTTTCGCTTGGCGCGCATCCTCATCACTTCTGGTCCGACCCGGCAATACATCGATCCGGTGCGCTATTTGACCAACGCCTCCAGCGGGCGGATGGGCAAGGCGCTGGCCGAGGCGGCGATCGCACTGGGACACGAAGTGGTCATCGTCAGCGGGCCCGTGGACGTCACCTATCCCGCGACGGCCGAAGTGATCGACGTCGTCTCGACCGAGGAGATGTTGGCCGAGAGCCAAAAAGTGTTTCCCGGTTGCGATGGGTTGATCGGCGTGGCGGCGCCCAGCGATTATCGACCCATGAAAGTCGAGCCCAGCAAAATCGCCAAGACGGGCCAGCCGCTCGAACTGCACCTGGTCGAAACGGCCGACGTCGTGGCCACGCTCGGCGCCGCCAAGACCAGGCAGTGGCTGGTCGGCTTCGCCTTGGAAACCGAAGACCACCGCCTGCGAGCGATCGCGAAGCTCGAAAGAAAACATTGCGATCTGATGGTCCTCAACGGCCCCGAGGCCATGCACTCGCCCGACAATAGCGTGGAAATCATCGACCGCGAAGGCAACGTCATCGAAACGCTCTCCGGGCCCAAGGAAGAAGTGGCCCGCGGAATCCTGGCAGTGATCGAGCGCCGGTTGATCCGTGGTCGGGCTTAGTTTTACGGCTTCAGTTTGTCGGTAGCACGCAGGCCATTGCCCGCTGCCGCGAAGCATGGCGCTTTGTCCTTTTTCTCTTTTACGCGTTTTCTTTTTCCTAGCGTCGACGGCGACAGCCGCCAGCCTGCGATATATTTTTTCAAACCGTGCGCGTTCCGCCCGAGGCTATCCATACGAGCGAAGCGATCGCGCCTCAACCGAAGAGAGAGTCAAAGTCGCGAGAGCCGTCCAGGACACGGTGAATCTGAACGGTGTCCTCGACGATCCGATAGAAGATGACCCACCGCTCGGCGGGAAAGCTCCGATAGTCTCCTGGAAACTCCGGGCGTCGTTGCCCGAGCTCGGGCTCTCTGGCGATAAGGCGGCACTTGGCTTTGAGCCTGGCAACGACCGCCTGCGCGGTGAGAGGCCGGTTCTGGGCAATGAACTCAAGAACGCCCTCCAGGTCGCTGACGGCCAAGGGCGTGAAGAAGAGCTTCATTACTTCGCCGGGCGGGCGAAACTCTCGATTTCGCGAGCTCGTTTTTCAAGACGTTCGAAGACCGCCTCAGCGGGCACGAATTGCCCCTGGTCGGCCTGGGCAATCCCAGCGTTGACGTCGCTCCGCAGAGCGTCCCGAGTCTTTAACAATGCAATGGCCTCGTCGAGCGCCTGCCGCTCGTCCCGGTAGACACCGCTCTTGATGGCGGCTTGGATGTATTGCGCGTTTTCCGGAGAAAGGTCGCTGGCCATACTGCCACCCTGCTGGGATATATCGGTTTATTCTATTTTACCACGGAACTTCCGACGATGTCGAGGAATCCATTTCCCCCGGGGACGAGCAACCAAAGTTGCCGTAACCGCGAGTTGTGACTCGCTTACAGAGCTCTGTTGTCTCGTGCGCGATTCTATCCAAGGGCGTTGCCCTGTGCTGATTTGTTTCACGCCTTCGGCGTGCGAAGCCAGCGGTGGAACAAAGCCCGACGGCCCGCTCAACCGTGAGCAACCGCACTGGAGCCTGACCGAGAATCACCGCTCACCCTGCCCTCTCCGGCTCGACTGAGCTCGCCGAAGTCCGCAAGGGTTCTCGGACAGGCTCTTATTCCGGTTTGGCCACGGGCAAGGGCACGTTGCGAAACACCAGTTCGACGTCGCGGCGGGCGCGCAGGCGGGGATAACGGAGCTTGAGCGATTTGGGCTCGCTGTCGGCCGATTCGCCCAGGAAGGTGACTTTCAATTGCACGCCGCGCTCGGTCAGGGCATGCGTTTGATTTTGCAGCCGAAACGGGCGACCCTGGGTGTCCAGCAGCTCGGCCTCGTATTCCTGGAAGATGATTTCGTGCGGCTCGGGCATGGCCAGGTCGCGCGCCAGGTTGAGCGAGAGCGTGTACTTGGCCGTCGGCTGCTGTTCGATCGCCTCGACGCGGACCGCCAGATCGTCCTGCGAATACAGCTTCTCCTGTTCCAACGGCGAAATCTCCAGCACCGCCGGCTCTCCCACCGCGATCAGCCCCCACTTGATTTTGAACACCTCCAGCGTTTTGGCCGTCACCGGCACCGGATTCAATTTCAGACTGGCGGTGACCTGGCGCAGGCCGCGAGTCGTGGCGTTCCATCCTCCGCCCGACGGCTGAGTGGCTGAGACCACGACGTGGTTGTCGGTCACGGCTTCGACCAGTTCGGGTTGCGTGGCAAAGCCCACGATCCGAAAGCGGTCTTCCCAAGTGAACTGCAAGTTGACGCTGAAACTATGGTTCAACTCGGCTTTGTGCTCTTCGTAGTTGAGTTCTTCGATGAAGCTGCGCCGGGCGCTGGTGATTTGCGCCCGCACCGGACCGGCGTAAGCCCGCGGATAGCTGCCCGGGGCGCCGGCGCTGACGACGATGCCCGGCGTGTGCATGTCGTAGTGGGGCCGGACGCGATTGCCGGTTTGGCTGCAAACGTCGTCGACCACTTCCCAATAACTCGTGGCGGCATAGTCGGCGCTGAGGACCTTGTCGGAGAAATTTCCGTAGGGGTCGCCGATATGGATGTGGTTGCCCGACTGTGCGGCCAGCGCCTGGAGCACTTTGGAGGCCGACTGTCCTTGGGCTGGGAGTTGGACCCGGCCGGCGGCGAACAGTTCTTCGATTTTCAGTTTTTCCAACAGGCGCTTGGCGCGCAGCCGGACCTCGACGTCGTCGTCCGAGAGGGCCTGTTCCAGTTGGCTCCGGCTGAGATGGCCCAGCCTGGCCAACTGGTCGTCGGCCGCCTGACGCTCGGTGAAGTCGCTCGATCCAAGCTGGCGAATCAGACGGGCCACGCGGATTTCGCCCTGCGCCGGCGGATCGGCCCGCAGCCCGGAATCGCAGGCGAAGACGAGCAGTGCAATCAGGCCCGGCATGCCGGCGGTCCGGCAAACCCGCAGAGATATCCAATCCATGGACGAACTCCTGCGGAAAACACGTCGCCGCGGAAGGCCCCAGGGCTTCCTGCCTGGGCGTACCCGGAAGGCATGGGCAAGGAGCAACGCCGTGTGTATCTTGGCTGCAAGAGCCAAACGAAACGCAAAACATGGCAACCGTACGAGAACTCGCGGTCCGGGTCAATGCCGGACGCGTCGCCAGGTGATAGCATCATGCCGCCAGCACCCGAACACAGCGTGGAATGCTTGAGCGTGGGCATTCTGGTGGCCGATCACTTGTGCGATCCGATCGAAAAAGTTCCCTCGGCCGGCGGGGTCGTTCTGTGCCCGCGGCTGCCACTGAGCATTGGCGGCTGCGCCTCGAACGTGGCCATTGATTTGGCCCGGCTGGGGGTTCGAGTCGGAGTGGTGGGTTGCGTCGGAAAAGATCTCTTTGGCCGCTTCATTATCGACACGCTCGCCGCGGCCGACGTCGACGTGGGCGACATTCGCCAGTTGCCCGACGCCGAGACAGCCGGGACGTTGATCATCAACGTGCGCGGCGAGGATCGACGTTTCATCCATGCCGTAGGCGCCAACGCCCGGCTGCAAGCTGCCGACATTCCGCTCACACGGGTGCGCAGCGCCAAAGTGCTCTACGTGGGCGGCTATCTACTGATGCCGGCGTTGGAAGGCGAGCCGCTGACGTCGCTGTTTCGGTTAGCGCGCGCGGCCGGGGTGAAAACGGTGTTGGATATCGTGATGCCGGGCCCCGGCGAGCATTGGACCAAACTGGAGAGCGTGTTGGCGGAGACCGACGTATTCTTGCCCAATTCTGACGAGGCGGCGCTGCTGACCGGCCTGGACGACCCGCTGCGGCAAGCCGAACGTTTTGCCGCCGGCGGAGCCGGCACGGTGGTGATTACGTGCGGCGGCCAGGGGAGCGTGGCGATTTCCGGCGACCAGCGGATGCGCGTCGCGGCGCACCAGGTCGAATACAAAGGGGGGACCGGCGCCGGCGACGCCTTCGATGCCGGTTTTATCGCGGGGCTCCTGGCGGACAACGACCTGGCCGGCTGTTTGCAATGGGGAAGCGCCATCGGCGCGAGTTGCGTCCGCTCGGTCAGCGCGACCGAGAGTGTTTTCACGCGGCCGGCAGCCGAGCAGTTCATGCGCGAACACCCGCTCACAATCGAGCGGTTCTAGCGCTGGCGATTCTAGCGATCGTAGGGCGCATCCGGACCGACCTTTCGCAGACAGCCGGTTTTTCCGGGGACTGGGGGGCAGGGTTGTCGCCATCGTGGGTGTCCGTGAACTAGGCTTTGGTTTAGCCGTGGGATTATTCACGGCGCCTGGGGCGTTTACTCGAATGGGAGGCGTTACCGTGCGATTAACCTCACGTAAACGAATTTTCGTGGATCCCAAAGTGCAAGGGGCCCTACTGATTCGGTCGGTCATCTACTGGTTTCTTGGCGCTACTGCCCTCAGCCTGATCGTGCTCTGCTGGAACGTTATTTCAGGTCCGCCGGGCCCGGTTTTCAATCCCGACCGCTTCGCGCAGCTTTGGGAGCAATACGGGATCGTCGCGTTGGCTTCGTTGTTGCTGTTGCCCATCGTGCTGATCGACGTCGTGGTGTTGAGCAACCGATTTACCGGTCCGCTGCACCGCATGCGGTGTTCGTTGCGTGCTTTGGCGGCTGGAGAATACGTGCAGCCGGTCCACTTTCGCGACCGTGATTTTTGGCACGACGTGGCCGAGGAATTGAACGCCGTGGCCGCTTATGTCGAGCGGCTCAAGCAACAGAATGCCGCCGCTGGGCAGCGTCCCAGGCCAGACCGAGGGCAGGAGTTGGAGCCGCTGGCGCAGCGCTAGCGTCCGAGCCAGGAGGGGCTCCAGGGCTTGGGTGCCGGCCTGCCCCGAAGGCGGCCTTTGGGCACGTTGACAGCCGGTTTTTCAGGGCGTATGCTGGGGGACTTGAGAGACGTTTACGAAGCGAGATTTCCGATGTTCGTTCCGGCCTGCTTCAACGACCAAATCGCGTCCGCATCCATTGCGGTGGGCGTGATTATTGTCCGGGAGGCGCGGCCGTAGGGGCGAGCCGGTTTCGACCGATTCATTCCAGCCCTGAGGCCGCGAGGCCCCAGGGCTTGTTTTTTTGGATCGAGACAAAGTATCGCACGATTTCATCGCATCGCCAATCCTGGCCGCCGCGGTCGAGCGGCCCGGCGTTTGTTACAGGTCACGGCTGGAAAACTTTTTCTCGTGGATTGAACCCATGCGTCGCATTCAGATTTACGACACGACTTTGCGTGACGGCAGCCAAGGCGAGGGCGTGAATTTTTCGCTCCAGGACAAGCTGTGGATCACCGAGCGGCTTGATAGCCTGGGGTTCGATTACATCGAGGGAGGTTTTCCGGCTTCCAACGAAAAGGACGCCCAGTATTTCCAGCGCCTGGCCGGCCTCTGCTTGAAGCACGCTAAAGTTTGCGCCTTCGGAATGACCCGCCGCCGCGGGACGCGGGCCGAGGACGACCCCGGCATCCAATCGCTGCTCAAGGCGCAGACCCAAGTAATTACGCTGGTGGGCAAGACTTCGGCCTTCCACGTCACCGAGGTGCTGCGCGTTTCACTCGACGAGAATTTGGCCATGATCGCCGAAAGCGTTCGCCAACTGCGCGACGCCGGCCGCGAAGTGATCTACGACGCGGAGCATTTCTTCGACGGTTGGAAGATGAATCCCGAATACGCGCTGGCCACGGTCCGCGCCGCGGTCGAAGCCGGCGCGAGCCTGATCGTGATGTGCGATACCAACGGCGGCAGCATGCCGGAAGAAGTCGCTGAGATGACCCGCGAAGTCATTGCCAAACTGTCGATCCCGGTCGGCATTCATTGCCACAACGATTGCGAGCTGGCCGTGGCCAATTCGTTGGCCTCGATCGACTCAGGCGCGGTGCAAGTCCAAGGCACGATCAACGGTCTGGGCGAACGCTGCGGCAACGCCGATCTGATTTCGGTGATCGCGAACCTGGCCATCAAGAAGCAAGGCTACATGGTGCTGGACAATTCGGGCGTCGAGCATTTGACCGAGCTGTCGCGATTCGTTTATGAGACGGCCAACTTGCGGCTGCCGCCGAATCAGCCCTTCGTGGGCCAAAGCGCGTTCGCGCACAAAGGAGGCATGCACGTGCACGCCGTGTCGCGCGCCTCAGCCAGCTACGAACACATCGCCCCGGACCGCGTCGGAAACGAACGCCGGATCCTGGTCAGCGAATTGTCGGGCCGCTCCAATATCAAGGCGGTCGTCAGCGGCCAGGAAGTCGGCAGCGACCCCAAGTTGATGGACGTGATCCTGGCCCGCGTGGTGGAACTCGAGAACCAAGGTTATCAGTTCGAAGCCGCGCAGGGCTCGTTCGACTTGCTGGTCAAGAAGTGCGCCGGCACCTATCGGCCGCACTTCGAGCGGATCAACTTTCGCGTCAATGTCGAAACCGACGCGACCGGCAACGTCGTGACCGAAGCCACGGTCAAATTGCGGATCGACGGCCAGTTGCGCCACGAAGTCGCCGAAGGCGACGGCCCGGTCAACGCGCTGGACGCCGCGCTGCGCAAGGCTTTGCACGGCCATTTTCCGAACCTCGCCCAGATGCAACTGGTCGATTACAAGGTGCGGGTCATCAACTCCGAAGCCGGCACGGCCGCCGGAGTCCGGGTGGTGATCGAAAGCCATGACCAAGAGAAGGTTTGGGGCACCGTCGGGGTGAGCGAGAATATCATCGAGGCCAGTTGGATCGCGCTGGTCGATAGCTTCGAATACAAGCTCTGCAAGGACGAAGGCGAACCGACCGCGGCCGCCAAGGCCAAAACGGCGCCGGCGACGACCTGACCCTTGCGTCGTGCGAGAAAGCTAACCTATTAGATTCGCCGGCTGCCGGCTAAAATCGTGCTGGCCTGCATGACCACGATGCGTGCGACCGACGATTCTCTACCTCGGAAACTTGACATGTCGACCGAATTGGTTGCCCACGAATTACCGAAGCAATACGATCACGAGAAGGCCCAGAGCCGCTGGTATTCGTTCTGGAAAGAGCGCGGCTATTTTCATAGCCAGCCCGATCCGCGGCGCAAACCGTTCACCGTCGCCATGCCCCCGCCGAACGTCACCGGCGCGCTGCACCTGGGACACGCGCTGACTTACACGCTGCAAGACATCGTGGTCCGTTGGCGGCGGATGCAGGGCTATAACGCCCTGTGGATGCCGGGCACCGATCACGCCGGCATCGGCACGCAAGCCGTGGTCGAACGGCGGCTGTTGGAAGAGGAAAAGAAGACGCGGCACGATCTGGGCCGGCCGGCCCTGGTCGAGCGAATCTGGGCCTGGAAAAACGAATACCAGGCGCGCATTCTGGGGCAGCTCGAACAGTTGGGCTGTAGCTGCGACTGGCAGCGCACCCGATTCACGCTCGATCCGATCTGCACGCGCGCGGTGCGCCACACGTTTTTCAGCCTGTTCAAGGATCAGCTCATCTACCGCGGCACGCGGCTGGTGAATTGGGACACGCTGTTGCAAACGGTGGTCAGCGACGACGAGGTGTTTCACGAGACCGTGGCCGGCCATTTCTGGCATGTGCGCTATCCGGTCATCGATCCGCAACCCGGCGAGCCCGAGTTCGTGAGCATTGCCACCACCCGGCCCGAAACCATGCTGGGCGATACGGCCGTGGCCGTGCACCCCGATCCGGCCGCGGCGTTGAGCACGGCCGAAACCGAACTCAGGCAGAAACTCTCCGCGGTCCAGGAAAAAGACAAGCCGGCCGTGGAAGCCCAGTTGAACGAACTGCTCCAGCGCCGTCGGACGATTCTGCCGCTGCTGGTCCGGTTGCGCGACATGGCGCGCGCGGGCCGCAGAATTCGGCTGCCGCTTTTGGGGCGGGAAATCCCGCTGGTCGCCGACGTGTGGGCCAAGCCGGAGCTGGGCAGCGGTTGCGTCAAAATCACGCCGGCCCACGATCCCAACGATTACGACGTGGCCCGCCGGCAGAACCTGCCGATGATCAACATTCTGAATTTCGACGGCACGCTCAACGGTAATACCGGACCGTACCAGGGGCTCAAAGTTCCGCCGGCCCGCGACCGCGTGGTTGCCGATCTTGGGCAACTGGGGCTGTTGGAGAAGGTCGAAGATCGCGAAATCGAATTGGCCCATTCCGATCGCTCGAACACGCCGATCGAGCCCTGTCTGGCCGACCAGTGGTTCGTGAAGATGGATCGACTGGCCCAATCGGCCATGGACGCGGTGAGCGACGGCCGCGTCAAGGTCGTGCCGCCGCGGTACGCGCGCGGATATCTCGATTGGCTGAGCGAAAAACGCGATTGGCCGATCAGCCGCCAGTTGTGGTGGGGACACCAGATTCCGATCTGGTATGCGCCGACGGCCAGTGAAGACGACCTGCGGCGTGCATTCGCCGGGCGCCAGGACGTGGTCTGGCATCGTGACCCCGAACACGACCAATGGCTGATCTGCGCCCAGGAAGTCAATCTTTCGGAAGACACGATTCCGGGGCACAAGATCGCGCAGGACGTCGACGTGCTGGATACCTGGTTCAGCTCCGCCCTGTGGCCGCACTCGACCCTCGGCTGGCCCGACAAGACGCCGGAACTGGACTACTACTATCCGACCAGCGCACTGTTGACCAATCGCGACATCATGACCCTGTGGGTCGCCCGCATGGTGCTGACCGGCCTGTATAACGTCGGCGACGTTCCGTTTCGCGAGGTGTACATCCATCCCAAGATTCTCGACGGCTATGGCGAGGGGATGTCGAAGTCCAAGGGCAACGGCGTCGATCCGCTGGACGTGATCGAAAAAGTCGGCGCCGATTCGCTCCGTTTCAGCCTGGCCTACTTGACCACCGAGACGCAGGACGTGCGGATGCCGGTCGAGTTCGAATGCCCGCACTGCCACGCGCTGATCGAGCAAACGAAGAAAAACCGAGTCTTGCCGCGAATCGAGTGCAAGAAGTGCGGCCATCCGTTTGCCACTCAATGGGCCAGCACGCCGGCCGACGTGGCTCTGCCGCGCGGAGCGGTGGTGAGCGAGCGGTTCGAGCTGGGCCGCAATTTCTGCAATAAGCTGTGGAACGCCTCGCGGTTCGCGCTGATGAACCTCGAGCGGTATGTGCCGGGCGCGGTGGCCGACGAGGATTTGGCCATCGAGGATCGCTGGATCTTGAGCCGGCTGTCGACCGTGACCGCCGAGACCACCGAGGCTTTGGGGGGCTATCGTTACGGCGACGCGGCCCGCGTGCTCTACGATTTTGCCTGGAACGAGTTTTGCAGCTTTTACGTCGAGATGGTCAAAGGCCGATTGCAAGACCCGGCCGCGCGAACCACGGCGCAGCGGGTTCTCGCGTACACGCTCGATACGCTGTTGCGGCTGCTGCACCCGATGATTCCGTTCGTGACCGAGGAGGTTTGGCAGTTGCTGGGTCAGGCGGCCGCGCAGCGTGGATTGGCTGAGTTGGAGCCGGCGGCCGAGAGCGTCATGATTGCCGCCTGGCCCGAGCCGGACGCCGCGCGGCAGGACGCCCAGATCGAGGCCCGATTCCTGCGCTTCCAGCAGGTTCTGGGTGGCCTGCGCGAGGTACGGAGTCGGCAGAACATTCCGCCCAAGACGCCCCTGCGGTTTAGCGTTCGTTGCGATCTGGCGACGGCCGAGTTGTTGCGGCCGATGGAGGCGTACTTCGAAGCCATGGCCGGCGCGAACGCCACCGCCTGGGGCACCGATGTCAAGGCGCCGCCGGCCAGCGCCGGTTTTATCGCGTCGGGGTCCGAGGTGTTCGTCGATCTGGCTGGTCTGATCGACGTCAAAGCGGAGATGGCCCGATACACCAAGGAGTTGGCCCGGCTGGAGCAGGCGATCGTGGGCAAGGAGCGGCAGTTGTCCAACACCCATTTCGTCCAGCGGGCCCCGGCCGACGTGATCGAGAAAGAGCGTGCGGCGCTTGCGCAACTCGAGCAACAGCGTGACGCGGCGCAGGCCGCGCTCGCGGCGTTGCGATCGGCATCCAAATAGACTCGGGCGCATTCTCCGGCGGGGCCCGAGCGACGCGGCTCGGGTTTGGTGCTGGGCTGCCATGCCCCATGGCATTCTTTTTGCGGCTACTAGCCGCGGCATGGTCGAGCCACTTATAATCGACGCTGTTACGTTGCACATCCGTTCGCCATCGGCTAATTGCAGGGGGCCCGTCATGCCGGTCCATATGGAGCTTTCGCGGATCATTATCAGCGAAATCAACGATCAGCAGGTCATCTATCTCAAAGAGGTCGAAGGCGAGCGCACGTTTCCGATTTTGATCGGAATCTTCGAGGCCACCAGCATCGATCGCCGTGTGAAGCAATATCATTCGCCCCGGCCGTTGACGCACGATCTGCTGGTCAGCATTGTCGAGGGCCTCGGCGCGGAGTTGCAGGACGTGGTGATCAGCGAGCTCAAGGAACACACGTACTACGCGAAGCTGCGGGTGCGGCACGAGGGCGAATTGGTCGAAATCGACGCCCGTCCCTCCGATGCGATCGCCGTGGCGGTCACCTGCGACCCGCAACTGCCGATCTACGTCTCCGAAGAAGTGCTCAACGACGTGCTGGGCGAGCCGTAGACGCCGGCTCTCTGGCATCGCCAGTACATTACTGCCGTACTTCGGCAAAACTTTACCGCCGTACTTCGGCAAAACTTTACCGCCGTACTTCGGCAAACACATTACTGCCGTACGTCGGCAAGAACATTACTGCCGTACGTCGGCAAGAACATTACTGCCGGGCGTCGGCAAACACTTTCTGCAGCGAGGCCAGCGCCTTCTGGCCTTGTGGCCCCTCGACCACGACGTTCACGCGCACTTCGCTGGTGTTGATCATGTCCACGTTGATGCCGGCTTCGGCCAGGCAGCGGAACGTGCGGATGGCCACTTCCGTGTGGCTGCGCAGTCCGATGCCCGAGACCGAAAGTTTGGCCACTTTGGGACTGCCGCTGATCGGCCCGCAGTTGAGCCGGTCGACCAGGCCCTGGATCAGGTCGAGGCACTGCTTGTATTGGGCCTGCGGAACGGTGAAGCTGAGCTTGGCGCGGCCTTGGCGTCCGTAGCTTTGCACGATCATGTCGACGAAGATGCCGCCATCGGCCACGGCGTCGAAAATGGCCGCCGCGATGCCCGGCTGATCGGCCACGCCGCTGATCGTCAGTCGCGCCTGCGTCTCGTCCAGCGTGATGTCGTCGATCGTCAGCTCTTCCATTTTTTGCAGCCGCGCGACCACCGCCACGGCGTCGCTGGCGTGGTGCGACTTGGCTGTAAGCTGGTTTTCGTCCGCCGCCGCGCCGGGGGGCTCTTTGTCCAATCCGAACGCCTGGTGGACCGCCCGCAGAGCCGCCACCGCCTGGCCGCGCGCGACTAGCACCGAGATTTTGATCTCGCTGGTGGTGATCATCAGGATGTTGACCCCCGCGTCGGCCAGGGCCCGAAACATTTGCCGGGCCACGCCGGTTTGCTTGGCCATGCCCAGCCCCACCACCGACACTTTGGCCACGTCGTCGTCGTGGGCGACCCCCTCGGCGGCCAGCTCTCGGGCGGCGGCTTCGGCCGCCTTGAGCGTGGCCCGCAGATCGTCCTTGACCACGGTGAACGAAACGTCGGCGATGCCGTCGGCTCCGACGTTCTGCACGATCATGTCGACCGAAATCGACTTGGCCGCGATCTTCGAGAAAATAGCCAGGCTCGTGCCCGGTTTGTCGGGCACGCCCAGGATCGTCACGCGGGCTTCGTTCTTGGCCAACGCCGCCCCGCCGACCGGTTGATCGGAGGCCTCGGGCAGCCCGGCAATCATGGTGCCGGGCACGTCGCTGAAGCTGGTGCGCACGTGAATCGGCACGGAGAATTTTTTGGCAAACTCGATCGACCGGTTGTGCATCACGCCGGCGCCCAGGCTGGCCAGCTCGAGCATTTCGTCGTAGCTGACCCGGCGAATGTGCCGTGCCTCGGGCAGGACGCGGGGATCGGTCGTGTAGACGCCGTCGACGTCGGTGTAAATTTCGCAGGCGTCGGCCTGCAGCACCGCGGCCAGGGCCACGGCCGTCGTGTCGCTGCCGCCGCGTCCCAATGTGGTGATATTGAAGTCCTCGTCGATGCCCTGGAACCCCGCGGCAATCACGATCTTGCCGGCGGCCAACGCGCCGCGGACGCGTTCGGTCGAGATCGACTGGATGCGGGCCTTGGTGTGCGTGCTGTCGGTCTTGATGCCGATCTGGGCGCCAGTGAGGCTGATCGCCTCGTGCCCCAGCGAGTGGATGGCCATCGCCATCAACGCCACGCTCACCTGCTCGCCGGTCGAGAGCAACATGTCCATTTCGCGGGCGGGAGCCTGATCGGTGATCTGACTGGCCAGGTCAACCAGCAAGTCGGTGTTGTGGCCCATCGCGCTGACGACCATCACCACCTGGTTGCCCTCTTGTTGAGCCCGCACAGCTTTGCGCGCGGCGGCCAGAAGTTTTTGGCTGTCGGCAACGCTGGTGCCGCCGAATTTCTGCACGATCAAAGGCATGGAGAAAACTTTCCGGGAATCACATGGTCAAGAGACATTTTGGTTGCCGCACCGATCAGGAGCCGAGGAAATAGGGCATCAGTTTCCAGCCTTCGTCGAACGACAATTTCGAGGCTTCGGCTGCCGCCTCGTCGTACGTCTGGAATTTGTCGGGCGCGACGTTCGTGCCGGCCATCGCCCAGGGGACCGAGCCGTGGCTGTGCGTTTTGGTTCGCAGTGGCGTGGGATGGTCGGGCGTGATCAGAATGCGGTATTCGCCCTGCGCGGCCAATGCCCGGTGCAGCGGACCGACGATGTGCCGGTCGATCTCCTCGAGCGCCTTGACCTTGGCCTGCGCGTTGCCTTCGTGCGAGGCTTCATCCGTGGCCTCGACGTGCACGCAAATCAGGTCGGTTTCGGGCAAAGCGGCGATGGCCGCGCGCCCCTTGGCGGCATAATCGGTATCTAAGTAGCCGGTCGCTCCGGCAACTTCGATCCGCCGCCAACCGATCAGCGCGGCCAGTCCGCGCAGCAAGTCCACGGCCGTGATCATCGCCCCCTGCTTGCCGTAGAGCTGCGTGAACGGAGGGACGGTCGGCATGCGGCCTTGTCCCCACAGCCAGACGTTCGTGGCCGGCAGATGACCCTGCCGCCGGCGCTCGAGATTCACCGGATGCTGGGCGAAAATCGCGACGCTGTCGCTCATCCATTGATTCAAGACATCGCTTCCTGGTCCGCGCGGATAGTCGTCCAGCACTGACTTGTCGGTCAAATCGTGTGGGGGCGTGGCGCGCGTGTCGGCCGTGAAGGGGGGCGGGGTGTTGCCGCCGCGGTAGATCAGCAGGTTGCGATAGCTGACGCC
>JBGQKM010000089.1:0-19202 GCA_041499515.1 Planctomycetia bacterium
ACGCGTGCCGCGGCGCCGACTAGCCGTCAAACCCGCCGGCCAGCCGATAATCGCAGACGTACTCGTCCCGCCAAACCAAGTTAGCTAATGCGGGAAACAGGACTTGAACCTGCACGGTATTACTACCACTAGGCCCTCAACCTAGCGCGTCTGCCAATTCCGCCATTCCCGCGCGCGAAAAGACTGCTGTCGAGTCTAAGGCATTTGAACGGGCAGTCAAGGTACACAAATCGCGCGAGGAAGAGCCAGCCGGCGGATCTCACGGCCGGCGGCGTTTGATCAGCACCAGCACGCGATCGGTGCCGTCCTGGGCCGGATAGGCCTGCAACACGTCGCCGACAATTTCAATCAATCGGCCGGCGGCAAAACTCAGGCAATGTTCAAACGCGCCGGCTAACTGCTCGTCCATCGCCTCAAGCGTCTGCTGGTCGACGTCGCCCAGGAACGTCGTGCCATAGGCCAACAACCATGCACCGGGCAATAGCGCCGGCCGCATGCTGCTGGTGCGCAATGTTTCATCGAGCCCAAGCGGCGCACTCGGGCCGGTCAGCGCCAGGCGCCCGTCGGCGCCGATCGTCAACACGCGGATCGGTCCTGCCGCCGCGAATTCGGCGGCCGCCGGAGTGACGATCGCATGAAAGAGTCCCGCGCCGCCTTCGCCGGCCGAACCGGTCCACAGAATGGAATTCGTTTTTTCCAACAGCACGTGGGCCGCTTCGCGCTGCGTTCCCAGTGCGCGCGCAGCGGTTCGCAGGGCGGAGGCCGTCAAGGCCCCCTCGACGCCGCGCTGCATCGCATCGCCGGCCACTACGGCCAGGCCGCCGTCGTCGCGCGCGAACCAGTCGTAGAACGTGCCGCCCACCGGACCGGTATGATAGGCCTTGGCCGCGATCTCCCAGCCTTCGACCATCGGGGCGATGCGCGGCAACTGTTCCTCTTGCGAACGTTGGGCCGCGGTGATTTGTTTCGTTTGAGCGCGGGCCGCCAGCGCCTCGTCGACCAGCACGCGGCGTTCCAAGTCGGCGGCCAATCGGCCGGCCACGACTTCCCAGATATTGGTCTGCGCGTCGCTAAAGTCGCGCGCCTCGTCGCAAAATGCCCACAGCGTCCCCAACGGCATCGTCGGACTGCTGACCGGCACGCACACGCACGAACGGAATGCCTTTTCCGGCACTTTCCAATAGTCATGCAACTCGGCGTCGGTCAGCACGACGGCGTGACCCATCAAGGCTTCCAAATCGGCCAGCGCCCCGCGCAGCGGCCGGGCCGGGTCGGCCAGGCGCTTCAGCGGCAGGCCCCAACTCGAACGCAGTTTCAATTCGGTGGTCGCGGGGTCCAGCAGATAGAGGGCCGCCGCCTGGCAGCCGATCGCTTCGGCGCCGCCGCGCAGCACCGCTTCGAGCTGCTCGCTCAAGCGTGACGCCGCATCATCTTCGTGCAGCACCAAGGGCACGCCCGCGGCCAACTCGGCTTCGCGGTGCCGCAGAGCCTGGCGCGCGGCCAGCAGTTCGCCCCAGAATTTACCCAACGCGTCGGCCAGAGGCTCGATCTGTTCCAGCGCCATGCGTGGCGCGGCGCCGGACGGAAGTTCCTCAGAAAAAAGGAGCCTGATGTGCCCGGGAGAAGCTCCAACGCCCGGATTGACCGGGGCAGACCACATCAGGTTCGAATTCGTGCTGGGAATCGGTCCGACGGCATATTCGAGCCGCCAGCCTGTGGCCTGCTCGAGCGCCTGGCAAACATGTGCCAGCGCCGAGAGATCCTCGCAGGAAGCTGCTGGCGCCTCAGTGACAGTATCGGTAACTAGCTTGAGATAGCTGGGTATTTGTTTGTTCACAGCTTGGCACGGAAAGGGTCATCTGGCCGACAAGTCCTTTCCATGACACGCTTTGGGCCCCGAGGAGCGCGAGGTACGCAACGCCCGGGCAAGCCGCGGCCGCTCTGGCCGGCAACTTTTCCCAATCCTCAAACTCCTCCATGAGCGGCAAACTTTACATCGGCAACCACCCCGTGCCATCTATAGTGCGAGTTGCGAAACTCGGTTTTCCCTACCCAAAAAAAGCGGTCTCCCCCCCGATCGGTGAAACTGGCCCGACGCCACGTCTCACACGAAACTGGGCACCATTCTCCGGCGTCGGACCCGGCCCGCAAAAAGGTCCCGCCGAGACAACAAGCGTCATTCACCACAACGGTACGCAGCGCACCATGACGCAATTTTCGGTCTGTAGAAATAGCGGCCTTCGCAAACGACTTCGGCAACTTCATTGCGCGACGGAACGCTGGCCCGGCCGCCTGCAGGCGTCGCTTGGATTCCCCTTCCAGAACCGTTAGGATTTTCAAGAGGGGAGGGCGTTACGAGTGCGGCCTCCCGGGGTCAGCCCGTCGACTCGGGCACACGCAAGTGTGCGGTCTTGTTTCAAGTCCACGGAGACGGCAGGTGATGTTCGACCGGCTAGGAGCGACGATTTCGCGCGCTTGGGCGTGGATTGTCGTTTTTTGGGTGTTGCTGGCCGTCGTTGTGCACCTGGTGGCTCCACGCTGGAACGACGTGACGCATGATGGCGATCTGGCCTACCTGCCCGATCGCATGCCCAGCGCCGAGGGCGAGCGGCTCTTCGAGCGGGCCTTTCCGGACGAGCAAGGCAAGAGCGTGCTGGCCGTGGTCGTCGAGCGCCCGCAAGCTCCGCTCACCGGAGCCGACCTGCTGTGGTCCGACTCGCTCACGGAATTGTTTCGCCAGCACCAGTCTGATTTGCCGATTGCGGACGTTTGGAACCGAAACACCGACGTGGTCGGCGAAAAACTGACCAGCCGGATCAGCAAGTCGGGGCAGGCCGCGGTCACGCTGTTGCGCATCAAGAACGAATTCATGGCCACCGGCAACATGGTCCTCAACCAGGAGGTGTTGCGGCTGCTGGCCGAGGCGCAGCACGACGCCCCGGCGGGCTTGAACGTGGCAATCACCGGTTCGGCCGCCGTCGGCGGCGACATGTTGCGTTCGGCCGCCGAGAGCATCAAGAATACCGAACTGACCACCGTGGGCCTGGTGATCCTGATTCTGCTGCTGGTGTATCGGGCTCCGCTCTTGGTGTCGATTCCGCTGGTCACGATCGGCGTGTCGCTGTTCGTGGCGACCGACGTGTTGGCCTTGTTGACGCAAGTCGGGCGGCTGCCGGGTTTCGGTTGGTGGAATTTCAAGATTTTCACGACCACGAAGATCTTCATCGTGGTGATTCTGTTCGGCGCTGGCACCGATTTCTGTTTGTTTTTGATCGCGCGCTACAAGGAAGAGCTGCAGCGCGGACTGGATCGCAGCGCGGCGGCGGCCGAGGCGGTCCGGCGGGTCGGCGGAGCGCTGGTGGCCAGCGCCATGACAACCATCTGCGGATTGGGAATGATGTTCTTCGCCGATTTCGGCAAGTTCCGCAACAGCGGGCCGGCGATCGCCCTGTGCCTGGCCATTACGCTTCTGGCCTGCTTGACGTTGGCTCCGGCTCTCTTGCGGGCCTGCGGGCCGGCCGTGTTCTGGCCATTCGGCGTTCGCACGCGCAGCGCCGCCGACGCGCGCCGCGAAGACGCCGGCGAAGCGGCGGCCGCAAATCGCTTCTGGGAGTGGGCCAGCGAAATCATCATCCGGCGGCCGGGCTTGATTCTGTTGGCCAGCCTGGCGCTGTTGGTGCCGCTGGGCTATCAGGGACTGTCGTTGCGGCTGACCTACGATTTTTTGAACGAGCTGGACAAGCGTTGCCCCAGCGTGGTAGGCGCCGAACTGGCCCGGCGGCACTTCGCCGCCGGCGAAATGTCGCCGGTGACCGTGCTGGCCCTTAAACAAAACGCGCACTTCGACCAGCCCGATGGAGAACGCGAAATCGCCCGCCTGACCAAGCAGTTGTACAACATGCCGGGCATCGACAGCGTGCGCAGCATTTCCGAGCCGACCGGCGATCGGCCCGGTTATTTTCAACCATTTCGCTCCAGCGGGCTGAAGAAACTGGCGGCCCGCCGGCACAAGATCACGAAGGCCACGTTCTTGACGCAAGTGCCCGACCTGGAGGGGGACGTGGCCCGCTTCGATCTGGTGCTCGGCGACGAACCGTTCTCGCCCCGGGCGATCGCCACGCTCAACCAGGTGGACGACTATCTGGCCGCGCGGCGCGCCGATCCAAAATCGCCCTGGCACGACGCCAAGTTTACCTATATCGGCACCACGGTCGGCATTCGCGACCTGGCGCAAGTCACGCAAAGCGATCAGCGGCTGATCCAGCAATTGGTCGTGTTGTCGGTTTTGGCGGTGCTGATGGCCTTGGTGCGCCGGCCGCTGGTTTGCTGCTACCTGATCGCGTCGGTGCTGTTGAGTTATTTCGTGACGATCGGCGTGACACAACTGTACTTTTCCTGGCTGTATGGCGAGACGTTTCATGGGCTCGACTGGAAGGTGCCCATCTTTCTGTTCGTGATCCTGATTGCCGTCGGCGAGGACTATAATATTTACCTGGTGACGCGGGTGCTCGAAGAGCAGCGGCGTCACGGGCAGCGCGAGGGGCTGCGCCGGGCGGTGGCGCGGACCGGCGGAATCATCACCAGTTGTGGTGTGATCATGGCCGGGACGTTCATTTCGATGATGACCGGGACGCTGCGCGGGATGCTCGAGCTGGGCTTTGCCCTGTCGCTGGGGGTGATGCTCGACACGTGCGTCGTGCGGCCGATTCTGGTGCCGGCGTTTCTGGCCCTGATCCAGCGCAAGGAGGCGCCGCGAGCGGGCGTCCCGGGCGACGTGGCGCCGCCGCTGGAGAACCCGTTGGCCGGCCGGGCCGTGGCGCGCTGAATCTGGCGGCGAGGCTTGCTTGTGCTCAAGAAATGAGCCGCTACACTGGGTGTCGATCCGGGCGGTTGCATGTTTCTTGGGCGACACAGGCGTCAGCGGCGCGGCAGAATCGCGCGTGCAAAAAATCCGCAAGCCCAATTCAGGCAGCGACTTGCCAAATAAAAAAGCCGCACGGCGCGCCGCCGACAAACAGTCGGCACGCGATTTGCAAACTGTCCGGCGGATCGTTGCGCGCGTTTCTAAGCCCTTTACCTTTTTTCGCCAGGAGTCGAGACCTTGAGTAGTGCACGACAGGATGCCATTGCGGCAGTAACCCATTACAAAGCCAACGGGCAAGCCCTGAACTTCAGGGAAACACCCTCCGGGGCGTTGTTCGCCTCGAACGTGTTCAATGACAAAGTGATGAAAGATCGGCTGCCCAAAAGCGCGTACCGCGCCTTGCTGCGGACGATCAGGCACAGCGAGAAACTGGACGCAACCGTGGCCGACGCGGTGGCTTCGGCCATGAAGGATTGGGCCATCGAAAAAGGCGCCACCCACTATGCCCACGTCTTCTATCCATTGACCGGCTTGACCGCCGAAAAGCACGACAGCTTCCTCGCGCCTTGTGAAGACGGCACGGCGGTGGCCGAATTTTCGGGCAAGGAACTGATCCAGGGCGAGCCCGACGCGTCGAGCTTTCCCTCCGGCGGCATTCGCGCCACGTTCGAAGCCCGCGGCTATACGGCCTGGGATCCGACCAGCCCGGCCTACATTTTGGAGAATCCCAACGGCACCACGTTGTGCATTCCCACGGCGTTCTGTTCCTGGACCGGCGAGGCGTTGGACAAGAAGACGCCCGTGTTGCGTTCGATGCAGGCGCTCAATAAGCAATCGCAGCGGATTCTGAAGTTGTTTGGCCATCAGCAGATCAGTCCGGTGACGGCCACGGCCGGTCCCGAGCAGGAGTATTTCCTGATCGATCGCAATTTCTTTTTCTCGCGTCCCGACTTGATGACCACCGGCCGCACCCTGTACGGCGCGAAGCCGCCCAAGGGCCAGGAATTCGAGGATCATTATTTCGGCGCGATTCCGGAACGCGTGTTGGCCTGCATGCTGGAAACCGAGCGCGAACTTTACAAGCTGGGCGTCCCTGTCAAAACACGGCACAATGAAGTCGCTCCGGCCCAGTATGAAGTGGCCCCCGTTTACGAAAACGCCAACGTGGCCACCGATCATCAGCAGATGATCATGATCACCCTGCAACGCGTGGCGCAGAAATATGGCATGGCCTGCTTGCTGCACGAAAAACCCTTTGCCGGCATCAACGGCTCGGGCAAGCACGTCAACTGGTCGATGGGCTGCTCGGTCGGCAACCTGCTCGAACCGGGCGACAATCCGCACGAGAACGCCCAGTTCCTGGTGTTTTGCGCCGCGGTGATTCGGGCCGTTCATTTGTATTCCGATTTGCTGCGGGTCACGGTGGCCTTCAGCGGCAACGATCACCGCCTGGGCGCCAACGAGGCCCCGCCGGCGATCATTTCGATCTTCCTGGGCGATCAGTTGACCGACGTGTTTCAGCAGATCGAAAAGGGAGGCGCCACCAGCTCGAAGCAAGCCGGCACGTTGACGATCGGCGTCGACACGTTGCCGCACTTGCCGAAGCATGCCGGCGACCGCAACCGCACCAGCCCATTTGCCTTTACCGGCAATAAGTTCGAGTTCCGCGCGGTCGGTTCCAGCCAGTCGATTGCCGGTCCGCTGGTCGTGCTCAACACGATCGTGGCCGAAAGCCTGGACTTTATCGCCACGGCCCTGGAAAAGGCCGCCGGTGGCGATCCGGCCAGGCTCAACGCGGCCGTGCAGAAGGTGGTGCAAGACATCGTCAAGGAGCACAAGGCGATCATCTTCAACGGCGACAACTACTGCGCCGAGTGGCACCAGGAGGCCGCCCAACGCGGTTTGCCGAACCTGAAGAACACGCTGGAATCCCTGCCGGCTTTGTTGACCGCCAAGAACCTGGCCGTGTTCCAGAAGTACGGCGTCTTGAGCGAGCGCGAAGTCCACAGCCGCTACGACATCTACATGGAGCGGTATTGCAAAGACATCAACACCGAGAGCCAGGCCGCTTTGAGCATCGCTAAAACGATGATTCTGCCGGCCGCCTACCGGTATCAGGGCGAGCTGGCCGCCACGGCCGCCTCGCTCAAGGCCGCCCTGGGCACCAACACGCACGTGGGCACGCTGCAAACGGTTACGCAACTGGTGGCCGACCTGGAAAAGAATATCGTCGGCCTTGAAACGGCCACCGCCCACCACGGCGGCGGCGACTTGATGGCCGAAGCAAGGCACTTCCAGTCCCAAGTGATTCCGGCCATGAAGGCCGTGCGCGACGTGGCCGACAAGCTCGAAGGCATCGTGGCCGACGACCTGTGGCCGCTGCCCACTTATCGCGAGATGCTGTTCATCAAGTAGCCCTGCTGCAAAACCGCGATCGACTCGTCAACCAACGGCCCTGCCAGGCGCGCGAATGAGCACGCCCGGCAGGGCCGGTTTTTCGCATAGCGTGCCGGTCCGTCGCCCGGTTTTGACGCCGGTCCGGCCGTCGATACGGCGCCTGTTGCATCGCGCCGCCGATTGCCTATGATGGCGATCTTGGCGGGCCCCGCTTTTTTGGCCGGCGGCACGCCAAGAAACGTCGCGCATCGCGCGCGCCGAACACGCGCGGGTTGTCCGCATCACGAAATTCGCATTCATACGCCTGCATCGAGAGACCTCGAGCGGGCATGGTCACTTTATGGTTGGAAAGGACATCACGATGACTCCCAAAGAAGTCTTGGCGTTGTGTCGCGAGAAGGAAGTTCGCGCGGTCGACCTGCGGTTCATGGATTTTCCGGGCCTGTGGCAGCACTTCACCATTCCGGTCAGCAAGCTCGAAGAAGACGTGTTCGAAGACGGTCTGGGCTTCGACGGCTCGAGCATCCGCGGCTGGCAGGCGATCAACGAAAGCGACATGCTCGTGGTGCCGCAGCCCGAAACCGCTTTTCTCGACCCCTTCACCGAACTGCCCACCCTGGTGATGATCTGCAATATCCAAGACCCTATCACGCGCGAAGACTACTCGCGCGACCCTCGCAACGTGGCCCGCAAGGCGGTTAATTTTCTCAAGAGCACGGGCATCGCCGACACTTGCTACGTCGGGCCCGAGGCCGAGTTTTTCATTTTTGACGACGTGCGCTTCGACCAGAACGCCCACGAGGCCTACCACCACGTCGACAGCATCGAGGGCGAGTGGAACCGCGGCCGCGTGGAGGGCCCAAACCTGGGCTACAAGCTGCGCTATAAGGAAGGATATTTTCCGGTGCCCCCCTCGGATCAGATGATGAACATCCGCAACGAGATGATGCAGACCATGATCGACTCGGGCCTGGACGTCGAGGCGCAGCATCACGAAGTGGCCACCGGCGGACAGAGCGAAATCGACCTGAAATTTACCGACCTGGTGCGGATGGCCGACAACATGATGATCTACAAGTACATCATCAAGAATGTCGCGGCCCGCCACAAAAAAACCGTGACCTTCATGCCCAAGCCGCTCTTCGGCGACAACGGGTCGGGCATGCACACGCACGTCTCGCTGTGGAAAGGGGGCCACCCGCTGTTCGCCGGCAGCGGCTATGCCGGCCTGAGCGAAATGGCCATGCACGCCATCGGCGGCCTGTTGCGCCACGCCCCGGCGATCCTGGCATTTTCCAACCCCACCACCAACAGCTACAAGCGGCTGGTGCCGGGCTACGAAGCGCCGGTCAACCTGGCCTATTCACAGCGCAACCGCTCGGCGAGCTGCCGCATTCCGATGTACAGCCCCAGCCCCAAGGCCAAGCGGGTCGAGTTCCGCTGCCCCGACCCGAGCTGCAATCCCTACCTGGCCTTTTCGGCCATCTTGATGGCCGTGATCGACGGCATCCAGAACAAGATCAACCCGGGCGACCCGCTGGACAAGGACATCTACGATCTGGCGCCGGAAGAACTGGCCAAGGTGCCCAAGACGCCCGGTTCGCTGGAAGAGGCGCTGGCTGCCTTGCGCGCCGATCACGAGTTCATGCTGCGGGGCGACGTGTTCACGCCCGACGTGATCGACACCTGGATTTGGTACAAGACCGAAAAAGAAGTCGACGCCATGCGGCTGCGTCCGCACCCGTACGAGTTCTGCTTGTACTACGATATTTAGTAGAGCGGTCGCGTTTCACGGCCCCGAACCCGTTGACGTAGACAGCATGGCGACGGTGCCCCGCAAACTCAAATGGCTCGTTGCCGTGCATCTCGTGATCGCCACGGCTCCGGCTGCGCTCGCTCTGGTACCGGCAGACCCGCTATCCGCTATTTTGATCAGCCCGTTGTTAATCGCGATTCCTGTCTCACAGATCATGCTCATTGCGTTTTGGCTTGGAATGGGGACGAGCCGAGCGAGTGGGAGATGGCTGGGGTCGCTTCTCGCAAGCGCTTATCTGTATCTGACGCTTTGGCCACCGGTCAATTACATATTTTCACTCAAAGGAAGTCGACATGAGTTCGTGTCAGTTGTTGTCGTTTTTTTCATCATCGCCGCGATCATCGAGGTCTATGGCGGCGCCTTCTGGTTGATACGCTGGTGGGTTGCGGGAATGATGTATTTTCCGGAGCCGCCGTCGATTCCGCGCACTCGCCTGCAATTCTCAATCTTCCAGTTGGTTTTGATCACCTCCGCCGTGGCGGTTGCTTTGGGACTGATGCGCATCGGACTCTTGGTCTTCGTCACATTGCTCGTCCCACTTGCCGTCCCCTGGGCGACTCTATGCATGGGTTCAGTTGGTCGGCGAATTATTTTGGTACTGGGCATGACACTCTTGCTGGCAATCGCCGTACCGCTTCCCGTGAACATCGTCGTGCCACTTCCGGAGTGGTGGTGGCTCTTCGCGGCGGAAACCCTTTCTTTGACGCTTCCAATCGCGATCATGGTTTTGTCGCTGCTGGTCGTGCGTTCGTGCGGCTACCGGCTTGTCGCGGAGGCCAGAGAACGCGATTTGCCGGCCGCCGGCGCCAGCGGCCCTGTGGCATAGCGGGCCGCCAGGCCTTACCCCATTCCCTTGCAATCCCCCGGTCGTTCCCTAAACTCTACTGACCGACGTCCTGCTCGCGCTGTGCCCCTTCACCCTCGTAAAAATCTCATGGCGATCACCCGCGAAACTCTCAAGCGTTTGGCTCAATTCGACACGCCCACGATCTGCAACGTGATCGAACTGTTCGAGGTTCGCCCGCGGCATCAGGGTTTCATGGATGGCCGCATCCGGGCGAATTTTCCCGAGATGCCGCCGATGGTCGGATTTGCCAGCACGGCCGCGTTCCGCTCCGGCGCGTTTCCGGGCAAGGGGGACGCCTACGGCACGATGGATCGCCAGGTCGAGGGTTTTGCCGAGCTGCCCGGCCCGGCAGTGGTCGTGTTTCAGGACCTCGACGATCCAGCGGTGGGCGCCACGTTCGGCGAAGTGATGTGCTCGACCTACAAGGCGTTCGGCTCGGTGGGCTTGATCACCTCAGGCGGCGGGCGCGATCTGCTGCAAGTCAAGGCGATCGACTTTCCGGTCTTCATCGGCTCGACCATTTGTGCGCACGCCTGCTGCCACATTTTGCACATCGGCCTGCCGGTGCGCGTCGGCGGCCTGATGGTCGATCCGGGCGACCTGCTGCACGGTGACGCCAACGGCGTGACGAACATTCCGATCTCGATTGCCACCGAAGTGGCCGAGGTGGCCCAGGCGTTCGTCGACGCCGAAAAGATCGTGCTCGACTACGTCAACGGCCCCGGCAAGAAAACCCCCGCCGCCCTCGGCGCCGCGCGGGGAGAATATTCGGCCGTGGTGGCTAACCTGGTGGCGAGAGTGAAGAAATAGTCGCGAGGCTGGAGCTAGGCTGTAGGCTCCAGCCTCCCGCCTAACATCGTTGCAATCCGCTTGCGCGAAACCGGCGCGATCACGCCGTGCTCGCAGATGATGGCCTTGATCAACTTCGCCGGCGTCACGTCGAAGGCCGGGTTGTAGACGTTAACGCCGTCTGGCGCGGTCTGGCGGCCAAAGCCGTGCGTCACCTCGCGCGGATCGCGCTGTTCGATCGGAATGTGATCGCCGTCGGGCAACGTCAGATCGAAGGTGCTAGAGGGCGCGGCGATGTAAAACGGCAGGTGGTGGGCCGCCGCCAGCAGCGCCACGCCGTACGTGCCGATCTTGTTGGCTGTGTCGCCGTTGGCCGCGATTCGATCGGCCCCGGTCACGACCGCTTGCACGCGACCCTCGCGCATCACCTGCGCGGCCATCGAATCGCAAATCAACGTCACGTCGATCCCACGCTGGCGCAGTTCCCAAGTGGTCAGCCGCGCGCCTTGCAACAGCGGCCGCGTCTCGTCGACATAGACGTGCAGCCGCTTGCCGGCTTCCTGGGCCGCAAAAAAAAGCGCCAAGGCCGTCCCATAATCGGCCGTTGCCAATCCGCCCGCATTGCAATGCGTCAACACCCCCTGGCCGTCGGCCAATAGCGCCGCCCCGTGCGTGCCGATCCGCCGGCAACACGCCCGATCTTCTGCTTCGATCGCCCGGGCTTCCGCCAAGAGAGCACTTTGGATTTCCGCGGGGCTGGCCGTGCCGCGCATCGCCGCCGCGCGAGCCCGAAGTCGATCCAAGGCCCAAAACAAATTCACGGCCGTGGGCCGGCTGGTGGCCAGATAGGCGGTCACCTGCTCCAGTCGGGCGAAAAACACCGTCTCGCCGGCACCGGCGAATTTCTGCAGCCCCACGCACGCGCCATAGGCCGCCGCGATGCCGATTGCCGGAGCGCCGCGAACCCGCAACGAACGGATCGCTTCCCATACGCTCTCGACGTCGCGGCACTCGATGTACTTCAGTTCCAAAGGGAGCAGCGTCTGGTCGATCAGCGTCAGATGGCCGTCGCTTTGGCCAACCCAAGCCAAAGTCGAAAGCGAGGTTACGGATGCGGGCGTCATCGCGGGCGGCTTATTTTTAGACTTCGAAGCGCTTGCTGCACGGCAGACTAAATGTTTTGGCCACCGCCTGGTTGGTGATCTCGCCGGCCATGATGTTGACGCTGCGGGCCACCGGGCGCAGCTCGGCGGCGGCCTTCTCGATGCCACGGTTGGCGATCTCCAATGCCCAGGGCAGCGTCACGTTGCACAGCGCATAGGTGCTGGTGCGTCCCACCGCGCCGGGCATGTTGGTGACGCAGTAGTGCAACACGTCGTCGACGATAAATGTCGGCTGGCTGTGCGTGGTCGGCCGGCTCGTGGCCACGCAGCCCCCCTGGTCGATGGCCACGTCGATGATCACGCTGCCGGGCTTCATCAGCGACAAGTCTTCGCGCTCGATCAGCCGCGGCGCCTTCGCGCCGGGGATCAACACCGATCCGATCACCAGGTCGGCCCGCTGCAATTGCTCGCGGATCGTGTGGCGGTCGCTGAACAGCGCGTCGACGTTGGCCGGCATGATGTCGTCCAGGTAGCGCAGCCGGTCCATGTTGACGTCCAGCACGCAGACGTCGGCTCCGAATCCGGCGGCCACTTTGGCGGCGTTGGCGCCCACGATGCCGCCGCCGAGGATCGTGATGTGGGCCGGCGCCACGCCCGGCACTCCGCCCAGCAAGATGCCGCGCCCCATTTGCGGCCGTTCCAGATACTTGGCCCCCTCCTGAATACTCATGCGGCCGGCCACTTCGCTCATGGGGGTCAGCAGCGGCAGCCGCCCCTGATCGTCGCGCAGGGTTTCATAGGCCGCGGCGGTGATCCCGGACCTCAACATGGCCTCGGTCAATTTCCGGTCGGCCGCGAAATGGAAATAGGTGAACACGATTTGCCCGGCGCGCAACAGCGGCCATTCGCTCGGCAGCGGCTCTTTGACTTTAAGCACCAAATCGGCTTGGCCAAACACCTCGGCGGCCGACGCGGCCAGTTCGGCCCCGCTCGTCTGGTAGGCCTGGTCGGTCAACCCAGAACCGAGCCCGGCCCCGGTTTCGACCAGCACGCGATGGCCGGCGCGAACCAGTTCTTCCACGCCGACCGGCAAGATGGCCACCCGGTATTCGTCGTGTTTGATTTCCTTCGGCACCCCAACAATCACGGCAGACCTCGCAACGAGTTTTGGTCGGGAACGATCGCATCCGGCCCGGTCACGCCGGCCCGGCGTCCAAACGCCCGCGGCCAGGGCAGTGCCACATTATATCGAGCGGCCGAAAATCGGCACGGCCAGTCAGCGACCGGCTGTCCCGAGGTGCCATCAGGGGAGAGTTTTGGCGCGGCGGACGCGAATCGAGCTTTGTTTGAGCGATAGGCCCAAAGGCCCGAGCAAATCGGGCACCGCGGCGTCGGCCGGCACGCTCAGCCCCACGGCCACGATGTCATGCGACGCCACCCGATCGACCGGAAGCAGACGATCGCTGAGGCCGTTGATCGAAATGGCGACATTCTCGGCCGCGGCGGACAGTCGGCTATCGGCCAGCGCGCGGCGGACTTGCGACTCCACGCTTTGGCGGGTGGCTCGCGGCAAGGCGGCCTCTTCAACGGCCGCGCGCGCCGCGCGATCCAACCGGGTCGTGGCCCACAGTAGCCAGCAAAACTGCACGAGCGCCAGCCCGGCGACCAACAGCACCACCGCGCCGGCCGCAAAGCGCACGACCGCGCCGGCCGTGATCGTTGGTTGCGAAATCGGCACCGGGGAATCCGCCGCCGAGGAATGATGTCGCGCGTGCATCCCTTTCAGACTAATCCAAGGCCCCCGCGACTTCCATGCTGGCGGCACGAAGGGCCGTTGCGACGGGCGTTTTCAGTATTTCAAGATGCACCACAGCGCGCGCAGCCCGTCGCGCCAGCCGATCTTTTTGCCTTGCGCATAGGTGCGGCCCGAATAACTGATCGGGCGTTCGTAAATCCTGACTCCGGGGACGCGGGCCAGCTTGGCCGTCAGTTCGGGTTCGATGCCGAATCGCCGCTCGCAGAGCGTGGGGCCAATCTCTTGAATGATCTCGCGGCGGAACACCTTGTAGCAGGTTTCGATGTCCGACAGATTCAAGTTCGTGAACAAGTTGGACAGGAACGTGAGGAATTTGTTTCCGGCCGAATGCCAGAAATAGAGCACGCGATGGCTCTCGCCTGAGAATCGGCTGCCAAAGACGACGTCGGCCTGGTTTTCGATAATCGGCTGAATGAGCTTCGAGTATTCGCCGGGGTCGTACTCCAAGTCGGCGTCCTGGACGATGACCACGTCGCCCCGCGCGAGGGCAAATCCGGTCTTGAGCGCCGCGCCTTTGCCCTGGTTGGTTTCGTGCAGAATCAACGTGAGATCGGGCGAGTCGCGGTATTTTTCCAGCGCCTGGCGCGTGCCGTCGGTGCTGCCGTCGTCGACCACGATCAATTCGCAGCGAATTCCGCATTGTCGCACGCGGCGAATGATTTCTTCGACGGTGCGTGCTTCGTTGTAAACGGGGATCACGACCGAGAGTAGAAAACCGTCCGGCAGGCGGTAGATGCCCAGCCGGCGGCAAACCGCGCGGCCCAACAACTGTTCGAGAAACTCGACCGAATCCGAAGACCCGCCCGGTTGCGTAGCGGAATACTCCTGCTGCCACTGCAACAAGGTGCTGCGCAATTGCGAGAGCGTCGGAATGGAGGGATCGTCGATGTTCAAGATCGTGTTTCGACCAAAGACCGCTAGCAAGAAGGCCCCTTCCATACTATGCCAGCATCACGGCGCGATTCAAGTCTTTGCGTCGGCGGCCAGTTTTGCGACCCCGCGGGCAAATCGCGCGGATTCCACGGACATTTTCGGGAACGGGGTCGCGGGAAATTGCAAGGGGCATTTCAGTCAAAAAAAATTTCGGGAAGAATGTTGCCGGATTGCTTGACTTTTTCTTTGCCAGTCGCAAAATGTGCGCTGATCGAATGTGTGAATGATGCGAATCGACCGATGCTGAATTCTCGGTGTCGTGGCTGACCTGGCAAACCAGTCCGAAGGTTAGCGGTGAATGGGCTGACTCACCGCTCGGAAAAAAATGTCTGACGCTGCGCGCCGAGTGTTTGTGTAAAGTTGCCGCTGGCCCGTCGTGAAACACAACGGGCTCTCACAGAGAAGTTTTGTTGGTTTGCAATGCAGCTTGGGGGGCGGCGACTGTAAGGATCGATAGTCGACGGCCCTGGTCGTGGCTCGGAGGCCCCCCCTAGGTTTTTGGCGGTGCGAATTACCAGCTCGTTGACTTGTTTTCCCACGGTTTTCCAGCGTTCCGCCTGCCCGCCCGGCTCATGAATCCTCAGGAGATCGCTTTGGCCCCTGGGGGCATCGGGCCGCTTCTGCGCCGCGATGCCGGCAAAGATTTGCCTGGCCGCCGGGACGCGGTAAAATGCATCCGCCCGACTTCTCCGGGCGTTTCGCTGCTCGCCCGGGCAGCCCCCGGCGGACGTTCCTCCCACGCGCGCTTCTTCACCCGCGTCACGGTCTATGCCGCGCTCGTTAATCGCCCTCGGCGCCAATCTCGGTGATCGAGAGCAAACCCTGCGACGGGCCATCGCGCGACTCAAAGCCCACCGGCAGATCGCGATCGTCGCCTGCAGCCGCTGGCACGAAACCACCCCCGTGGGCGGCCCGGCGGGCCAAGGGCCGTTTCTCAACGGCGCGGTATGCATCGACACGGACCTGACCGGTCGAGAACTGCACGCCGCGCTGCTACAGATCGAAACCGACTTGGGTCGTAAGCGCAGCCAGCGCTGGGCCGCGCGGGCCATTGACTTGGATGTGTTGCTTTATGGCGACGAACTGATCGACACTCCGACGCTCTGTGTGCCCCACCCGCGCATGGCGTTTCGCCGGTTTGTTCTCGAATCGGCCGTCGAAGTCGCCCCCGACATGCTCCACCCGCGGATCGGATGGAGCGTGCGCGCGCTGCTCGATCATCTCAATGCCGCGTTTCCCTACGTGGCTCTGCTGGGATTGCCCGGCAGTGGCAAAACGGCGTTGGCCACGTCGCTTTCACGTAGCCTGGGCGGCCGCTGGATCGCGGATGAAGTGCCCCTGGGGCCGTCGTCCGGCCCGGCCGAGTCGCCTAGCCACGTTTACGCGCGCCAGATACAATTCCTCCGCCACCGAACTAGCACGCTGGAGACCGGGTCGTGGCCCGATCGACGGGGGCTGGCGGTGAGCGACTTTTATTTCGACCAGTGCCTGGCCTACGCCCGCGTTGCATTGGACGATGACCGGTACGCGACCTTTTACCAGGCGTGGGTCGCGGCACGCAAGGAAGTCGTGCCGCCGAAGTTGCTAGTCGTGCTCGGCACGCCGGCCGGCATGTCGGCGCGCCCGGCTGAACACGAACACCAGTCCACAGCCGGCCTGCCCGGCGTGGACCGATTGCAAGGCGAACTGTCTCGCCTGGCGGCCCGCGGCGGCCTGGGGCCGGTGCTGTATGCCGGCGGCGGGGACGCACAGGCCCGATTCGATGAAGTTTCCGCGGCCATTGCCGCCATGCAATAACGACCTCGCAATGAACGACGCGTCTCCGGCATGAGCCAACACGCAGACCGAATCTCCACTCGGACATGAACAGCACGCCCACCAACGCCGCGCCGCTACGGATCGCGACCGCCGACGACTTGCGGCGGCATGTGGCCCAAGCGCGCCGCGCGGGAAAAATCGTCGGCCTGGTGCCTACCATGGGAGCTCTGCACGCGGGCCATTTGAGCCTGGTCGACGCCTGCCGCAAGGAGTGCGGCCTGACGGTCGTGTCGATTTTCGTCAATCCCGCGCAGTTCGGACCCGGCGAGGATTTTTCGCGCTATCCGCGCACGCTGGAGGCCGATTGCGCGCTGCTGGCCGTTCATGGGGCCGACCTGGTCTTTGTGCCCGGCGTCGAGTCGATGTATACAGCCGCGCACGCCACCTACGTCGAAATGGCCGGACCGGCCTTGCCGCTGGAAGGCGCGTTTCGGCCCGGCCACTTTCGCGGCGTGGCCACAATCGTCCTCAAACTATTCCATCTGGCCACGCCCGACCGAGCCTATTTCGGCCGCAAGGATTATCAGCAGTCGCTGGTGGTGCGCCGCATGGTCGCCGATTTGGATCTGCCGATCCACGTCGAGATCTGCCCGACGGTGCGCGAACCCGACGGGCTGGCCATGAGCTCGCGCAACCGTTTTCTCAGCGGCGACGGGCGGCAGCGGGCGTTGGCGATCTCGAAAAGTTTGACCCTGGCCAGGCAATGGGTCGGCGAGGGCGTGCGCGACGCCGCGGCGCTGGCCGCGCGGATGCATACCCTGTTGAGCGACGCGAATTTGCAGATCGACTACGTCGCCTTGGCCGATCCCGATACGCTCGAGCCGGTGGCGCTGGTCGACCGGCCCACGGTCGCCCTGATTGCCGCCCGCGTGGGAACGACCCGATTGATCGACAACGAACTGCTTGCGCCTTGACCAGCGCCGACATAACCGTCGGTGCCTGTCGCCGGCGGCAGATATCCGTGGATTTGCGGAGAGGACGAAACGAACATGCACCAGACTCTTTTTGTCATCCCGCGCGAAATCGCCGGCGTCGAGGTTTTCGGCGTCGGTTGGTTGCTGGCCCTGTGGGCCGTCGCGGCGGTGGCCACCGTCGCCTGGTCGTGGCGGCGCCACGGCTGGGGACCGGAAACCCGCGGCCAGTTGCCCGTGATGCTGATCGTCGCCGTGGCAATCGTCTGGGTGCTGCCCCGGTTGATCGAGGCCGACGGGTTGCCGATCCGCGGCTACGGCGTGATGCTTTTGATCTCGGTGGCCGCCGGCGTCCTGCTGTCGATCCATCGGGCCCGACGGGTAGGGCTCGATCCGGAAATCATCCTCTCGCTGGCCACCTGGGTGTTCGTCGCCGGAATCGTCGGCGCTCGGCTGTTTTATGTCATCGAGTATTGGTCCAAGTTCCAGAAGCCGACCTGGCAGGAAACGTTCTTTGCGATGATCAATCTCACGCAGGGCGGGCTGGTGGTCTATGGCTCGATGTTGGCCGGCGGCGCGGCGCTGGTGATGTTTGTCTATAAGTATCGCCTGCCGGGCTTGGCGCTGGCCGATCTGGTTGCCCCCGGCGTGGTGCTGGGCGTCGGGCTGGGACGAATCGGCTGTTTCTTGAACGGCTGCTGCTACGGCGGCATTACCGACTTGCCCTGGGCCGTCCGGTTTCCCGAAGGGAGCCCCGCGTACGCCGACCAGGTACAGCATGGCGAGTTGTTTGTTCACGGTTTGATGTTCAACGGTTCGCCGCGCGATCCGGCCGTGGTCGGGGCGGTCGAGCCCGACTCGCCGGCCGCGCGCCAGGGGCTTGCGCCGGGACAACGCGTCGTGGCGATCAACGGCCAAACGGTCGCCTCGGTCGAAGAGGCCCAATTCGAGCTGCTCAGGACATTTGGAGCCGGAAACCCGTTGGCGATCGTCGTGGCGGGCGACCCGCACGCCAAAAGCTGGGCCGTGCAAGGCCCGCCGCCGCGCAGCCGGCCAGTCCACCCCGCGCAACTATATAGTCTGATCGACGCCGTATTGCTGTGTTTTTTGCTGCTGGCTTACGAACCCTACAAGCGGCGCGACGGCGAATTGACGGCCCTGCTGTTGACCATCCATCCGATCTCACGCTTTCTGCTGGAGATTATCCGCGTCGACGAATCGGCCGTGTTCAACACGGGCATGAGCATTTCGCAAAACATCAGCCTGGGCATCTTCGCCGGCGGGATTTTGCTGTGGATTTACCTGCTTCGCCGCCCGCACGCCACCGCCGGGACTTCGGCCCTGGGCGTAGCCGGCTAAACGTGGGCCCCGTTTGACATTGGCCCGTCGGGGCCCAACAATGACCCTGGAATCGCGATTTTGGGACGGCCCGGCCGGCGGAAACGCGGTTCGATCGCGACGTAAACGGAACTTTGGTCTCTCTTTTGGCGTCCAACTCCTGTGGGAGCGGTTGTGAAAGACGACGCCCAGCTCATCGTCGAGGCGGTGGAGGGCAACTCGGCCGCGTTTGGACAACTGGTCACCCGCTATCAGGACCGGTTGTACAACACGCTGGTCCACGTGGTCGGGTCGACCGACGCGGCCTACGACGTCGTGCAGGACGCTTTCGTGCAGGCTTACGTCAAGCTCGAGACGTTTGAGCGAGCCAGCGCTTTTTATACCTGGCTGTATCGGATTGCGTTCAATCTGGCGATCAGCCGGCGGCGGCGCGAAAAACCGACCCTTTCGGTCGAACTCGCGCGCGACGCATCGGGACACGAACCGATCGATCGCGGCCCGGCACCCGACGCCCGGCTGGAGCAAGAAGAACGCGCCGGCCAGGTCCAACGGGCGCTGGCCGCGCTGAGC
>JBGQKM010000090.1:0-19141 GCA_041499515.1 Planctomycetia bacterium
CCGCGCTGGCCTTCCTGCCCGCCCACATTGCCTTCGCCCAAAACCCAGGATCACCCCTAGCGGGCCTCCCTGGCTTCACCTTGGATTTCGACGAACAAGGCAACAGTCTGCTCAACGGTGTTCCTAATCCGAATCCGCCAACGAGTGTTCCGGGTGGCGGCCTTGAATTTTTGCTTCCGGTACAGGTCGCCCTGGGGGACGTGTGGGTACTGGGTCAGTCCCCGCTGGATATTTCTCCCACCAATCCCTTTGGCATAACCGACCTTCTGTCGTTTTTCGACCGACAAAATACTGCCGGCACCCTGGATCACGTGATGCTCTTTGAGTCTCTGAACGAGGACAATGAGGCTAATGCGCCCGCGGCCGACGTGCTGACCTTCAGCCGTATTTTCAATGCGGCAATTCCCCCCATCTTTGAGAATGGAGTTGAGGGGAATAATCAGTTCCAGTTGGTGGCCGGTCTTGCCACTTACAACGGGATCAGCGACGGCACCATTCCCGAACCCTCGACGATCGTCTTGGGCTCTCTGGGGCTGCTCAGCCTGGCCGCGCTGGCTTACCGCCGTAGCCGTTGGGCGAAAACTGTCTAAGCGATCAATCGCGTTGGGGGCGAGCCCGTGCCGGCATTGCGAGTCCGGCACGGGCGCGAAGCTCGCGACCGTTGCGCAATTCCATACATCCTTGTTCCATTCGAACATCCTTCTTCCGTGGAGTACGGCTCATGAAGACAATCAAGATAATCGGTCAAATCACATTCGGACTGTTGCTGGCCAGCACGTGGGCAGCTACCGCGCACGCCTCGACGGTCTTTCAGGCCGCGGCGGGTCCACTCGGCCTCAACGCCGCGTACGACAATACCAACCTGATGCCCATCGGTGTTCCAGCCATTTCCGTGGTCAATGCTCCCCAAACATTCACCAACCTCAATCCGACGGTCGATTACTCGTACTCGATCGACGGCTCGACCAACGCGTCGGCCGGGTTCACTCCGGACTTTCACTGGATCGGCTCCGGAGCAATAACCCCAGCGGCCAGCCCGTGGTGGAGGTTCGGCTCCCTGTCGAAAAACTATAGTCTGTACGAAATCACCGACCACGCGCCCTTGCCGTTTGAGGGGCTGGAAATGACCCTCTGGGGGTCCAACGACGGCGGTTCGACCTGGAATCCGGGAACCCTCGTGAAGGTCTATGAGATGGGATGGAGTGCGACGGGCGTACCCGACGACGGCAACAGCGAATGGACGTTCGGCGTGCCGGTCGATCTGATCGCAGCCACGGCTGGTCTGACGCAAAACTTGTACAGCTTCAACAGTGGAAACCCGCAAGACTACGAGGTCGACGCCATCATGCAGCAGCAAACGCCCGAGCCAGGCTCGGCGGTGCTGTTGCTGGTTGGCGCGGCGTTGATGCTCGCGTGGCGCAAATGCCGCCGATAGAATCGCCAACCAGTTTTTCAACTTGCGGCTAGCCACGATCAACGAACTTTACTCACGAATTCCGCTGAACACTCTTTTGAAGGACGCTCATGAAACGTACATTTGTTTTTGCTTTCACCCTATTGGCTACCGGTCTGACAACCCTTTGCATTTCGACCGGCGCGTCGGCCAGTCAATTCAGTGCCTTGGATCCGGCGTATACCCAGGAAATCTACACCGGCCCGTTGGTCGGTGGTCCGGGAATGGCCTGGACCAGCAGCAATAATCTCCTGACGCGAAATGGTTCCGACATTCTCGAATACAGCCCCACGCAGAACGTGACCTATCAGGCGACTCCGCTGCACGGCACGATCGCCACGCATACCATCACAGGTCTGAACAGCATCGGCTATGGCATGACCAACGGCCTGGACGGCTATATCTATGCGGTGACCGGTGCCGGGCTTGAACGGTTCAATCCGGCCAACTGGGCCGCGCCGGCGCAATTGTTGGCCGGAACCGCCGCCGGATTATACGGCGTCACCACGATGCCCGACGGCCGCATCGCATATTCCGATGGCAGCGGCGCCAGCAGCGTCTACATGTACGATCCCGTAGCCACCACGAACACGCTGATCTACTCGGCCAGCTTTCTGGTCGACGGAATGGTCTCCGGTCCCGCGGGCAATATCGCGTTGGCCGGGCAAAGCAATAGCAGTATCACGATCCTCAACAGTTCCGGCGGCTTCGTGAATTCATTCTTCACGGCCCACTTTCCGGATGGGTTGGCGTTCAGCGCAACTGCGTCCAGCAGCACGCTCTATAGCAACAACAATGACGGCACGATTACGCGTTACGTGCTGGGCCCCGGATATACCGGAGTGCCCGTGGTCACCGACATTGCCACGGGAAGCGGCGCGTACGGCGACCTGGCCTCGGTAGGACCGGATTGCGCCTTCTACGTCAGCCAGGCCGAGAACGGCAGCTATCATGGCGCCACGCCCGGCGTGGGCACGAATTGGAACGCGGGAACCAACGCCGACACGTCGATCTCCCGAATCGGCAGCGCGCTGTTGGCTCCGGATGGAACTGCCATTTGTCAGTTCTTTACACCTCTGGATCACCCCACGCCGGAGCCCGCCTCACTCGGCATGTTGGCCAGCGGCCTGATCGGCTTGGGATTGATGTACTGGCGTCGTCGACGACCGGGCTAAAGCTCGCTCGCGGCATCGCCACCGCACTCAAGGCCCGCCCCCTCAAGGGGCGGGCCTTTTTCGTCGACATCACGCGACCGCCTGCGCCCCGCGATCCACGGACGGATCGTAGAGAGCGCGGTCACGCGGCTGCCCAATTCGTACCATGTCCACCTTGGTCCCTCTCCAAATTAAACGCCCCGCCGCCGATTTGCCTGATTCCGCTTGCGCCAAATGACATAACCCAGACTTACAATCCCCATGCCGCCAAGCGCCAGCGTCGAAGGTTCTGGCACTCCCTGCAGGGCAAACAGCCGGTCGGGAAAGCCTGCACGATTGCCGACGACGTAGAGCAGGTCAGAGCCCGGCGCAATGCTCATATTAGTAACGTTGTAACCTGCGGGAAGAGAGAAGACGCCAAGGCTGTTGTACGTGTCACCGACGCCGTTGAAGACATCGATTTGGCCGCCAACGGGAACATAGAGACGGTTCAGGACGGTGTCTGCCGCCATCCTCGCTGACAACCCTGTCAAGGGAATTGAAACCAGGGTATTGTTGTTGTTTCCGTCGAGAACCAAAATATTGCTCGCCGTTGCCCCATAGACGCGGTTGGCCGCACCATTGACAGCCGAAATGCTGAGGGCTCCCAACGAGGTGGCTGCGAATGTTACCTGATTCACCATAAGCGCTGTGCCGTTACCCCGATCCGCGTAGAAGTTCCCGGTGGCAGAGTTGAACAACACGCTAGAGCCCACGGCATCCGGGGTTGAGAAGACAATGGAATTGCTCCCCTCGCTGTAGATCTGGAAAGTATCGATGCCCTGGGTGTTGACGCCCCAGTTATTCAAGCTGCCCGCGGCGATGGCCCCGCCAATTCCCGTGATGCTGTGGGAGGCGAACAAGGTAGTGTCGTGATTGTAGACCGATAAAGTGCTGCCGAATAATCCGTTGGTGGTGGCATACCGTCCGTTGGCGAGATTGACCGCCACGCCGCCGCCTCCGCTGAGCGTGGTCGCGGACATGGAGGCGGGATTCGAGGCATCGACTCGAATCAATCCCGATCCGCCCATGCCGGAACCGATGTACACGAGCTGGCCATTGGGATCGACCGACATGTCAGAGGCATTCGGCGTCGAAAAATCGAACGTTCCCAGAATCGTGAGGGGCGCGGCCCGAGCTTCACTGCCAGAACCAGACGGTAGGAAAGCAACCAGTATCGGCAGGACAAGCATCAAACAAGCGCGAAGGCGGCCCATGACGAGTTCGAGACGTTGCATTGAGGTGTTCACTAGCGTTCTCCACTTTGAGTTAAAGTCGATCGGTCGGAATCGCAATGAGTAAATTCGCGCGGTCCGCCCCGTGTCGCGGCAGGCCGCGTGCTTTTAACAAAGTCACCAGCGCTCGGGCCGCCGGAATCCAGGTCGCGCGTTCAGGCATCTCCCCGCCGATTTCCGCGATGGCGCCTGCGCCAAGCGACATAACCCAGGCTCACGATCCCCAGGCCGCCAAGCGCGAACGTCGACGGTTCCGGCACGGCCACGCCCAGCTCGAAGGGCGAGAAGCTGTCGGTTACGTACGTGATCGTATCGTTGAAGGTATTAACCGTGCCGCCGAATTCCCATTGATTGCGCAACGAGCTGAAGTGCCAGATACCCAACTGGCTTTGATCGGTGCCGGCCGGAAGCAGCGAGGGATCGTAGTGAAAGACCAGGCTGGCGGTTCCACCATTCAGGCTCCCGGCGTATTGCACGTCCCAGATCTGAGGGTTCGCCGACAGGCTGGAAGTCGATGCGAGGAAGATCGGGTTGGCGGCGAGTGCGTCCAGCGCCGCGGGTGTCAGGGCCGTGTTATTGGGAACCTGTTGCACGCCCAGCGCGCCGCCGGTGGTGTTCTGGTTGAAATCGATCGTCACGCCGCCGGTCGTCCCGGCCCCGCCCAAAGCTTGGGCTTGAACCGACGAACCCATGGGTGGCGGAACCGTGGCCACGTTGGCCGTGCCAAACTGGGCCGTCGACACGATGTGTCCGAACTCGTGTACGGTCCCGGCGTATCGGGGCGACGTACTAGCGCCGGTGTTGTAGGTGTAGTCGAACGTCTCGTCCAGGCTCAGCGTCCAAGCGCCCGAGCCGAGCCCCGACTGGCTCAGCGTCCAGGTACCGTTCGTCAGATTATTCAGTCCGACAAGGCTGCCCCTACTGGCGACGCCGTTGACAATCGCGTCACTGTACCCCTGTTTGACATTGAACGAAGTGGCGTCCGGAAAGCTGGTGCCCGTGCCCGTGATGGGCCCGCTGCTAAAATCCCACACGACATTCCGGTATGCGAATTGTATTTCGCCGCCGGCGGTCTGGCCGGCAATGTTCACGGGATCCGGCGTCGATAGCGATAACCCAGGAGCGGCGCCGGGCAATCCCGAATTGGTTGAAGCGTATTCGAAATACCCGTTATTCGGATAGCCGTTGTTCGTGCCCAGCAACTGGATCGTCGCCGGCGAGTTGCTCAGCGGGTCGAAGCTCACCAGGAAGTGCCCGCTGGCCGTGTCGGTCAGGCTGCCGGGCGACTGCGGTTGAAAGGCGCCGAGCACAATGTCGCTTGGCGCCGTGGTGAGAGAGGTCTGGCTGGGGTCGATCGTGAAAATGACCTGCTCCGCCATGACTGGCGTCGGTCCAGCCATCAGAGAGACTGCCATCATGGTCGCCGGCAACCAGCCGTAGCATGCTCGATTCGGTCGTAATTGAGTGAGTTTCATTAGCGTTCTCCTAGTGGAATTGAAAGCGATCTGTCGGAACCCCTATGAGTGAATGTCGAATTCCCGCCCTGAGCGGCCAAAATTGTCGGGCCAGGCCCTAATTTCCTTCCGAAAATTTCCTTGAATGGTACTTTTTGGTGGATTAGAATCCCCAGTTATGGCTGGCACCGCATCTCACGACGAATCGCGCTTCTCCCGGCTAGACGAGCGGCTGCGCGCTGGCGATGCCGATGCCGAAACGCTGGTCGTACGCCGCTTTACGATTCAACTGGTGACCCTGGCCCGCCGCCATTTGGCTCAGCGCATTCGCCAGAAGACCGGGCCGGAGGACGCGGTCCAATCCGCCTTCCGCAGCTTCTTCAAGCGGTTGCGACGAGGCCAGTTCGAGCTGGACAGTTGGGATGGGCTGTGGTCCCTGTTGGCTTTGATCACGGTGCGCAAATGCTCGGCGCGCCGCGAGCGATTTCTCACCGCGCGCCGCGACGTTCGCCGCGAGGTGCGCTTCTCGAACGACGGCGATCCCAACACGCAGAGCGTGGCTCTGTCTCGCGCCCCTCGTCCGGATGAGGCCTTGGCCCTGGCCGAGCTCGTCGAGCAACTCCTGCACGACCTCAGCGACAGCGAGCAGCAGATCGTCCACCTCCGCCTGCAGGGTTACAGTATTGGCGAAATCTGTCAGATGCTCTCTCGGGCCGACCGTACGGTGCGCCGGATACTGGCCCGAGTGCGACGCAGGGCACTGCGTCTGACGAGCGACGAAGACACCGAGCCGATCGGCGTGTCGTGTCGCAGTGCGGAGCCCGATCCGTGAGGTACCCGTCGCATCACTCGTGTGGCGTCGAATCGCACCTGGCGGCGCTCGATAGCCGACAGTGGTCCGAGCTGGAGCGCGTTGTCGAGCGTTTTGAGGACGCGTGGCGCAGCGGAAGGACACCGGCCCTGGCCGAGTACGTTCCCCGCGAGGGGGCAGACCGCGCGGCCGTGCTGTTGGAATTGGTGGCCACGGATCTCGAGTTCCGCTGGCGCCGCGGCCTGGCCACGACCGCCGAAGCCTACCTGAGAGAGTTTCCCGAGTTGAGCGGCAACTCCGACGCCATCGTCCACCTGGCGGTCTGCGAGTTTATCGCCCGGCGGCAAGCCGGATCGGCGGCCGATCCCGCCGAGTTTCTTGGCCGGTTTCCGGACGTGGCCGAGGAGCTTCGAACCGCATTGGCCGAGGCGTCAGGCACCGGGGCTCGCCAATCCAATGGTGCCGGACCGTCGTCGCGCGTCGATGCCCACGACGCTGCCCAGGACGTGCCGCGACGCGTGGGCCGCTATGACCTGGTGCGTGCAATCGGCGGCGGCAGTTTTGGAACCGTCTACGAGGCGGTCGACTCGGATCTGAAACGCCGAGTGGCAATCAAGCTGCCTCGACACGCGCTGGACTCGCGGCCGGAAGAGCGGACAAGATTCGTCCGCGAGGCGCAGAACCTGGCCCGGCTTTCGCACCCAGCCATTGTCCCGGTCCTCGATGCGGGCTGGTCGGACGGGTTGTTTTACATCGTGTGTTCCCTGGTTGAGGGGCCGACGCTGGCCGACCGGCTGCGCGACGGTCCGCTGGCGCCGAGCGCGGCCGCGCAGATCATCGCCACGGTCGCCGATGCCCTGGATCACGCGCATCGTCAAGGCATCGTGCACCGCGACGTAAAGCCGAGCAATATCCTGTTCGACGCCGAAGGGTCGCCCTGGCTCACCGATTTCGGTTTGGCCGGGCGCCGCGACGCGGAAGCCACGTTGACCGTGGAAGGCCAACTGCTCGGCACGCCGGCCTATATGGCCCCCGAACAAGCCGCCGGCGGCGCGCATCAACTCGACGGCCGCGCCGACGTTTACAGCCTGGGCGCCGTGCTCTACGAATGCCTGACCGGTCAATTGCCGTTCCTCGGCAGCCCCTCGGCGATTTTCGATCAAATTCGTTTCTGTGATCCCCTGCCGCCGACGCGGCTTTGCGCGCGGATCGATCGCGATCTGGAACTGATCTGCCTGGCGGCGCTGGAGAAACATCCCGGCGACCGCTATGCGAGCGCCGCCGCGCTGGCGGCCGACTTGCGGCGATATTTGGCCGGCGAACCGATCCATGCCCGACCGCCGGGAGCGGTGCGCAGACTCGTCAAGTGGTCCCGCCGCAGGCCGGCCCTTGCCGCGCTGGCCGGCTTGTCGCTTGGGACGATTCTGGTCGTCACGGCTCTCGTCTGGCGGCACAATGTCCAGTTGCGCGGCGCTCTGATTCAAACGGACGAGGCGCTCCAGCAAGCGGAGAGGCTGCGACTGGCCAGCGAGCAAAGCCAACGCCAAACCGAGAACATGCTGTATGCCGCCGACATGCGATTGGCGAACAACTCGTATTGCAACGGCGATCGCATTGAAACCATGAGCCGCCTGCGCAAGTATCTGCCGGACGCCGCAAGCCCGGATCGACGCGAGTTCGCCTGGCGTCGACTATGGAGTCTGTGCCATGCGGATGAGCAAACGCTTCGTGGCCACGAGGGCGACGTTTACGTCGCACAAGTTGTCGGCGGCGGCCGACAGTTGGTCAGCGCCGGACGCGACGGCACACTGCGGTTGTGGAACTTGTCGGAAAACAACCGGGCAGAGATTTTGGGAAAGTACGCCGCCGAGCTGAACTTCGTCGCGGTGGCCCCCGACGGCATCACGCTTGCCACGGGCGATGACGGCGGAACCATCCGCTTGTGGAATCTGGCCGAGGGCCGCGAAACGGGCCATTTCATCGGTCACGGAAACTGGGCCCTGTGCGGCGCCATCTCGCCGCAAGGCGACCAATTGGCCACCTCGGGCCGCGACAACGTGATCCGGCTGTGGACGCTTCCGCGCGGTGAGCTTGTGGCCGAGTTGCCGGGCCACACGTCGACCGTCGAGTCGTTGGCCTACCTGCCCGATGGCAAGTCTCTGGTTTCGACTGGCGCGGATTGCACGTTGCGACTTTGGGACCTGGTGGCCAAAAATGGGTCCGTGCTGGCAACACATCCTGCGCCGATGTACGGCGTGGCATGTTCGCACGACGGGCGTCGCCTGGCCACGGCCTGTGTCGACCACAACGTTTATCTGTGGGACGTCGAGACACGCGGCCCGTGCGGCCGATTGAACGGGCACACTGAAGTGGTTCAGAGTGTCGCGTTCTCGCCGGACGACACGCGGTTGGCCTCGGCCAGCGCGGATGGCACGGTTCGCGTCTGGGATTTGCAGAAACTAACGCAACTCGAGTTGTGCTTGGCGCATACTTCGCGCGTTTGGAGCGTCGCGTGGTTTCCCAACGGCGCCCTGGCCAGCGCGGGCGCAGACGGTACCGTACGGCTCTGGCGTTCCAGCGCGAGTCGGCCGGGACGCGTTATTTCGGTGCCTACCGAAGTCACCGCTGTCTGCTTCGCAAGGCGCGATGGCCGAGTCTGGGCGTTGGCCAGGAAAGACCGGATATGGGTTTGGGACACAGAGGGATCGCCGTCGCTGCTGGCGGCGCCTGCTGAAAACTTCGGGGGCGTGTCCGCGGCTCGCGATGCCGATGTGCTGGCGGTCAAGACCGCGAATTGCCAGGTGCAACTTTTCGACGGTGGCGGTCAGCCATTGTCTTCGTCCATCGAGTTGCCGGTGCATATAGGGTCAGTCGCGTTAAGCCCCAACGGCGAACTGCTGGCGCTGAGCGGTCCTCAAGGCGACCTGCACCTGTATGAACTACCGGCATTTCGCCTCAGGTGGTCCCGCGCCATCTACAGTTCCAGCCTTGTGAGTGTGGAATTCACGCGGCAGGGCGACGAACTGGTTGTCGCGGGGGGCGATGGTTTCGTGGCGGAAGTCAAGGTTTCTGATGGCGCCATGCAAACCGGCTTCCGGCCGCGCCAGGTTTCTCGCGCGACCGCAAGTCCCAATGGACGCCTGTTGGCGGCCGGTTGCTCGGACCGCGCCATTCGAATCTGGGACCGAGAGCAGCGCAAAGAGATGGCATGCCTGCAGGGTCATGACGGCACCATCGGGGCTCTTGCCTTTTCGCCCGACGGCCAGACCCTAGTCGCGGGCACGTCGGCCGGTTCGGTGACGCTGTGGCACGTGCCCTCCTGGCAAGAGTTGGGCACTTTCAAGACCGTATTGAACGCAATCAACGACCTGACATTTTCTCCGGAGGGAAACTCGCTGGCGATCGGCGGCCGAACAGCCGATGACGCCGGCCAAGTCATTCTCTGGACGACGAAATCCGTCGACGACTGAAGCCGTCCCTCGTCCGCGAACAACCGGTGGCCAGCCGACGCAGAGAAAACGGAGATACGCATGATGCGGACGATGCCATTCCACGCAATTGTTGCCGCCGCGGCGCTGTTCCTTGCGCTATCCACTGGTCCGGTCTTCGCACAGACGATCTCGGCCGGGCCGAGCGAGCCGACCGGCGGGATGAAGATGAAGACCGAATCGTTCAGCCGCGATCTCGGTTGGCTGGGTGTCAACAATCGCGCGGCCCAGATGCGACCGCCGACGCCGGTCCGTCAGGATTTTGGCTTTAGCGCCGAGAGCCGCCATGCCGGCGGCGCCTCAGCCGGAGAAATGGGAGGGTTCATCTCGCCCGATGGGCACGCCGCGTTCTACGGCAAAGCCATCGAACCGATGACCCTTGACCGGCCGCTTAGCGCGTCGGGCACGCTGTTCGTCGGCCGCGGGGGCACACACGTGCTGCTTGGATTTTTCAACTCCGATACCGTCAACGAGTGGCGAACCCCCAATACGATCGCGATCCGGCTCAATGGGCGCGGGGAAAACTTCTTCGCGTACGTTGAGTACTGCACGTCCAAATGGCGCGCCGGCGGCGATACCACGCCCTTTCCCTCGATGACCGATTTCAAAACGGGCCGCACGCGCCTGGTGGGCTTTCCATGCGACGAAAGCCTCCGATGGACCCTCACCTACGATCCAAAAGGTAACCACGGCCGCGGAGTCGTGACCGCGACCATCGGTGCCAGCATGGCGATCTGCAATCTCGAGGAATCGCACCGGCGCGACACAGCGAAGTTCAATCATTTTGGAATCATGAATGTCATGAAGAGCGCGGATGCCGGCTCGGAGGTCTGGTTTGACGACGTCGCCGTCAATGGCGGTGTAGCCGAGACTTTTGCCCACGATCCAAAATGGGACGGCCGCAACCACCGCCAGACGATGCCGTCGAGTATCGTCCGTCCATGGTTCGACTTCGGTTTGAGCGACACGAATTTCGCCCAGGGCAATGCCAAGGGAGAGCTCGGCGGACTGATATTCCGCGGCGACTGCCGATATCCCCAGCGGATGGCTTGCTATGGAGATCGCCTCGGGCCGCTGACGCTCGACAAGCCGCTTAAGGCATCGGGCAAAATCGCCATGACGCGTGGCGTCAGCGACAGCACGACGTTGTTTGGTTTCTACAACTCCATCGACAGCATGCGGCCGAATGAATCGCAAAGCGATGGTCTTCCCGAGAGCGTTATCGGGATTCACGTCGAGGGCCCCAGCAGCGACGGATTCCGGTTTTACCCTGTCTTGCGCGCCAAGGGCGGCCGGAGCAAATTCGGCCGCGTCCGCGAATTCCCGTCGATCTATCCCGACGGCAAGAGCCACGACTGGAGCATGCAATACAACCCAGCCGGCGCCGACGGCAACGGTCAAATCACCGTCATGCTCGACGGCAAGTCCAATGCGTTTGATCTCGAAGCAGGCGACAAGGACCGGGGTACCAGGTTTGACCGCTTCGGCATCGTCACTTCATGGATCGATGGCAACAGCCAGAACGTGTATTGGGACGACATCTCGTATACGATCGCCCAAGAGTGATTGGTCTAACGACGGGTAAGCACCGGTGCAGATCGTGTTTGCCGTGATGCCGCGTCGAAGACCGATTCTTATTTGCCTACCGGCGGGGAACTGCGGTGCATCATCAATGAAATGATAAATAGCACGATGAACGCGAGTGCCGAAACTTGAGCGACGTTCGCAGTGAAGCCTTCGAGGCTGAACAGTGCCAGAGCCCCCGTAACGATCACAATAATCAGGAAGACCAAAGTCCAGCGCGACATGGAAAAGTCTCCTCAATGAGAATGTGCAGGTTGAACGCATCGAAAGCCTACCATTGCCAAAGACGCCGTCCGGAAAAGTGCGGGAGAACCGCAAAAACACGCTGCCGGGGCAACGACAAATTCGTTGTTATCCGAACGCCCAGCAGCACGCGAGACACATGCCAGCCCCGTCGGCACAGGAGCCGGCGAAAGACGTTTGAACGTGCGTTTAGGGGGCGCCGTTGGGGGACGGTCTCTCATGTCTGGCGGTGAATGAACGTGCCAACCGGAAAGACAGCGTATATCGCCCGGCGATTCGCATGAAAAAATGCTTGACTTCTCTGTTCCCCTTGAATAGGTTGACACTCAGTTTGGCCCAGCCCTAGAGCGAAGCTAATATCGACCCCACAAACTTAAGCCCGACCTTTTTGCTCACCTTGAGCGAAGAGGGACGGGCTTTTTTCGTCCAACTCAAAGAACGGTTCTGAACAAGAGGAATGACATGCGCGGCAAAAACGCATTGCGAGCGTGCGGGCTAGCGGTGGTTCTGTTGGCGATGGCCGCCACAACCGATCCGGCATTCGGCGTCTCGGTCTTTGCAGAAGGCTCGGTGCAAACGGCCGACGGTCTAACCAATCCTTGGGACGAGTCCAAAAATGGAAGCGGCAGCCCCAAGCTGCACCTGAACAGTACCCACGGCCCCAATCAGGCGTTCGTCGGGGCGTTCGGTTCCCCCGGTGTCTGGGGCGTAGGCGCGTCTGCTACGGTGGCGGCTTCTCTCGAGGGCCGCGGTCCTATTGCCGTCAGCAGTATTTTCCTTACCATAACGGACCGGGTCACCCCCATCTTGCCCGCGGGCATCAACGCCGACTTGATCGCATATACGCAGCACTTCGACATCCAGGGCACGACCAGCGGCAGCGCCGTCTCCCCTGGCTACTTTGATGCCGCCGCTTCTGTCCGCGTGACGCAGGGTAGTACAGGACTCGTAGACATCAGTGAAACGTTGACGAGTGACATGGGCTATGTGGAAACGATGCCTCGCGGGGATCTGTCTTGGACGGTTGGGGTCACACCCAACGTGCCGTTCAATTTGCGGATGGATCTTGGAGCATCCGCACTCGCCTTCGCCATCGAGGACGCTGGCTCGGCCAACGCCGATGCGGATTTCAGCCACACGTTTCGCTGGGGTGAGGTCACCGACGTTTTCGACGTGACCACCGGACAGCCCATTGCCGCAAGCGACTTCCATCTGTATGGCGAGGACGGCTTCGATTGGGCGCACCCGCTCGCGGTGCCCGAGCCCGCGACACGGGCGCTGGCCATCGTGGGTTTTGTCGGCCTGGCTGCATTCGCCCCGCGGCGCCGTCGTCGCTAAACCGATGTTGACCTCCGCTTCGGTCGTCATCAGGTCATTCCCAGCACGTGCCGGCGCGGCTTACAGCAGTGCGGCGATCACTTTTCCACCATTTGTTTGCGCCGTTCCTGTGCGGCCACGGTAGCGCAGCGGAACTGATTGCCATGCGCTGGTTGACCTACAACAGCAACCCGCATCATTGTATCAGGAGATCGTCCCCCGAACTTCCAGCCAGGATGTCGGCGAGTCCGTCATCCAGGATGGCGGCATCATCGAGCAGGAAGAGGCCGTTGAGACCACCGCCGTGCTTGAGATGGTCGATCCTTAACGCGGACGCCAGATCGAGACGACTCCATTCTTTCATGATGGCGTGCAAAGCGGCAAAGTTGGCATCATAGATGGTCGTACTGCCGATCAGGATGTCGTCGTCGGCATTGCCCACTAAATGGTCGGTACCAGCGCCGCCGATCAGAATGTCGCGGCCGCTGCCGCCCGACAAATCATCGTTGCCGAGGCCGCCGACCAGCAGGTCGTCACCGGCGCCCCCGCTCAGCCGGTCGTTGCCGTCGCCGCCGTACATCTCGACCGGAAGGGTGACGCTGTTGGGGACGCTAATGTCGTCATTGCCCGCCTGTCCGAAAATGATGATCCTGCCCGTGGGCGAAAACGTTCCCTTCGACTGGCCATTGATGGTGACCTCGTAATTGCCGGTCTTGCCATGCTGGATCACCTTGATCGTGTCGTTGCCGTTCGTCCCGCCGATGTACAGCGCGGTCTTTGTCGAGTCGGTGGGATCCGGCAGGATGCCGGCCGACTTGATCACAATCGTTTGGGTTGCGGGCAAGCTGACGCCGCCGTCCTTGTCCGTGGCGGTGACGGTGACCGTGTAAGTGCCCTCTGCCGTGTAGGTGTGGCTGATGGTCAGCGGGTCGCCGGGCAACACGTTCTGGGTGCCGGTGTCGCCGAACGTTACATGGAAGGTGAAGCCGGCGGCGGTGTCGGCGTTGGAGGGATCGGTGGCCGACAGCGTGAAGGATCGCGGCAGGCCCGGCACGCCAAAAGTATCGCCAGTGACCGAGGCGGTCGGCGGCACGTTGTTGACGGTGAGGCTGGTCGTGGCGATGGTCGCGGCACCCACGTTGTCGATCACCCGCAGCGCGATGGTTCGGGTTGAGGGGCCGTCCAGCCCGGCCGCGGAGAAAGTCGGCGATGCGCCGGTGGCGTCCACGTCGAAGTTGACGCCGTCGTAGTTGTAATCCCACTGCACGGCGGTGATCGAGCCGTCCGAGTCGCTCGAGCCGGCGCTGGACAACACCACGTTGTCCCCTTCGCCCACCGTGTACGGGCCGTTGACAGTGGCTGTCGGGGCCACGTCCACCTCGGCGGCCGTCAGAGGCACGTCCACGACATGAAAGTACATATCGAACTGGTGGCCGGGGTTGGAGGCCACGAAGTCGCCAGGGTTGTAGCCTTCCAGCGGGTCCAGGAAGGTTAATGGGCCGTCGTCGGGAAAGGTGTTGTATCCGTCGTTGTCGCCGCCAGACAGTAGCGCACCGGCGTAGAGCGGAATCTGGAGACTCAACGGGAAATCGACGCCGGCGATGGTGTGTAGGCCAAAGAGGCCATCAAAGCCGTCCTGCTCGTACGCGTGGGCGCGGACGTTGATGGATTGGCCGTTGGCAATGTATAAGTCGAAAGTAGGCCCGTCCGGAAAATTCAGTTCGCCATCGCCCAATAGCTGGTTGTCGTCGTAGGACGCGAGCGCATTGCCGTCGCTGGGGTCGTTCGTCGGGGAGTCGTTGAGCCGTTGCCAGGCGCCGCTGCCGGCCTTGTCCACGTTAAGCCAGGAGAAGGTCAGGGCAGCGTCAGCGCCGGGGATGCTCATGTCATCGTGCAGGACTATCTTGGTCAGCGACACCTGGATGTGGTGCAGGTCGGTGGTGGGAAGGGCCCAGCCCACGTTGATTTGCCTGGCGTAGGTCTCCAGGGGCGAGACGCCGGTGCCACCCAAGGGCACGTGGACGTGGACGACGTTGTTGGCGAGGTCTGGAGTGAGGACCGGCGCGACGCCGATGGTGTTGCCCGGCCCGTCGTTGACCGACGAGACGAAAATAGCCGTGTCGGACGGCTTGGCGGGCAGCGGGATGTCGAAGTCATAGTCCACGTCGATCGGTGTGGTGCGGGTGTCGTGGCCGCCGCCGAGAACCAGGCCTAAGCCGCCGTTGAGGACCTCCGTGGCATAGCCGCCATCGCCGTGAATATAAAGATCCGTGGCGGTGACGTGGACCGGCACGCCGCCGGTACCAGGCATGGGGGCGAACTGGTCGCGCATGGTGGCAAAAGCGCTTGGCGGATGGATCTCAGAGCGGAACCGCTCGATACCGTCCACCACGGTCGGGTGACCCGTGTCGTAGATCCAGTTACCCTGGATCCAGACGCGGTCGCCGTCGCTGGGCCAGACCCATTTGGGGAAAATGGGGGTGGAGCCGTCGCCGGTCTGCTCGTCGGGTCGGATGCCGGTCTCCCACTCGACCTCCATCTCGCCCGGGTCGTTGACGATCGACAGCAGATTCTCTTGGCCGGGATCGACCAGGACGTGCGTGTTGTGGTCGTGGCTGTCGTGGGCCGCGGGGAAGTCGGAGGCGGACACGGCACTCTCGGTGACGATGCCGGTGATCGTCTGGATTTTATTACTGGAATCGACCCATACCCACCCAGGTTCGGGAATGTCACCGATGCCCGCGTCGTTGATGAAACTGGGGAAATCCACGAGCTGCGGCACATCTTTAATGCCGTCGAGGCTGTTGGCTGCTAGTAGTGTCCGTTCCTCTAGTGGCTCGAAACGAAGCCACGAGCCACGCGTGCGAGCATCACGGCGAAGTTGCCCCGAACGACCCCTGGTATGAGTTGTGGACATGATTGGTTCCCTTTTTCTTTCGTTTGCAGAATGAGTCAGCATTTTCTATCCGCGGTGAGCTCGAAATCGATTCACAAAATCACCGTCGCCTGATTGGCGATCGTAGTAACGCGCGTCGTTTGCGCTGCCAAAAAAAACTTTCACGCCCTCGTCCACGGGGCACTCGCACATGCCGCGACTTGGAAACAGGCGCGACCATCTTCTGGCAAATCAAAGTCGATGCAATTCGTCGCGCGTGTCACGCGACCCTGTTTTTTGTCGCGCGAAGAGTACGGGTCCTCAAATCCGTTTCTTTGAATAATGATTGTCCCCGTTTAAGGGACATTCGGGCCGTATTGTCCGCCGGTCGAATTGCCAAGTCAACGGATTTTCATAAAAAAGTGAATTTTCCGCGAAACAAGCCACAGAGGCATCTCTTCTGGCCGTCGGAACCTTCTTGGCTCGGCTTGACTGCCTGCCCCGCCAACCATTCGAGTCAAGGTCGGCCGACGTCGGTTGTGCGATAGGAGCAGCCGTCTGGCGCCCGCGACGATGTGACACACCTGAAATCGCTCGATAGGATGACGCGTGCGGCCTTTTTCGCGGGCCCGAACGCACCGTGGAGTTTTTACGATGTCGACAACGTCAAACGTATCGGCGGCCCAGGGCGAGACACAGGCATTGCCGCCAGGCCAGGCCCTGTATCAGATGGCGATCGGTCATTTCGTTTCGCGTGCGCTCTACCTGGCCGCGAAGTTGGGGCTCGCCGACCTGCTCTCGGGCGATCCGCGCGACGCCGCCGAATTGGCCAGGGCAACGCAGACGCACGCGCCGTCGCTCACGCGTGTGATGCGGCTGCTGACGAGCGTCGGCGTCTTCGAGGAGTTGGACGGCGGAAAATTCTCGCTCACGCCGCTGGGACAATTGCTGCGCCGCGACGTGCCGGGCTCGATGCGAGCGCTGGTCATGCTGTTCACGGGTGTCGAGCTTCAGGACAGTTGGAAGGAGCTTGAGTATTGCGTTCGCACGGGCGACCCGGCCTTTCGACGCAACTCGCCCAACGCCGATCCTTTTGCCGAGATCGCCAAGGATCCCCAGGCCGCGGCCCTGTTCGACAAGGCCATGGCCACCTTCGCGCCGCAGACCGCAGCCGCGGTTACCGCCGCGTACGACTTCTCGGTCTTCAAGACGCTGGCCGATATCGGCGGCGGCAACGGGACGCTGCTGATCAACATTCTCAGAGCCAATCCCGGCTTGCGGGGAATCGTCTTCGACCAGCCGCACGTCAGCGCACGCGCCACCGAGCAGGTCGCGGCCGCGGGCATGGCCGAGCGGTGCGACGTGGTTGGCGGGAACTTCTTCGAGGCGGTCGCGCCGGGAGCCGACGCCTACCTGCTCAAGCACGTGATCCACGACTGGAACGACGACCGGGCCAGCGCGATTTTGAAGAATTGCCGCGCGGCGATGCCGCCTGGCGGCAAGCTGCTTCTCGTCGAGGGGGTGTATCCCGCGCATATCTAACAATCGCCCGAAAGCCGCGGCGCCACGGCCACCGACGTGAACATGCTGGTCGCTACCGGCGGTCGCCAGCGCACCGAGTCGGAGTTTCGCGCTCTGCTGGCCGCCTCCGGTTTTCGCCTCACCCGCTTAATCCCAACCCCGGCCCGCGTCTCGGTGATCGAAGGCCAGCGCGTGTAGCTGTCCTGCTTCAGATGGAACTGCGATTTCCGGGTGTTGGGGATGGCCGAACCTCGAAGCCTGAAGGATTCCATGAGTCGCGAACCGCTCCTGGCGAATTTGCCGCGGCCAATCCGACGGATTAGCCCCTCTGACCGCAAGCAATACCGGCTTCGCCGTCAACCGCCATGGCCTCCGGCGAAGGTCGCCCCGCTGTGGTGGCGCCACGTTCCCAGGCGAGCAGCCACTGCTTTTTGTCGACGCCGCCGGCATAGCCCGTGAGTTTCCCATCGGTGCCGATCACGCGATGGCACGGCACGATGATCGAGATGGGATTGCGGCCGTTGGCGTGCCCCACGGCGCGCGAAGCGGTCGGCTTGCCGACGCGCTGGGCGAGCTGGGCATAGGTGATCGTGGTGCCGAAGGGGATTCGCACCAGTTCCTGCCAGACATGCTGTTGAAACGGCGTGCCGGCCAGCTTGAGCGGCACGTCGAACTGCTGGCGTTGGCCCGCGAAGTATTCGGCCAGTTGCTCGCGAACGACTGCGAACGATGCGTCGGACTTCTGCCACGAGGCCTCGGGGCCTCGCCAGCCCTTGTGTTGCGGCATGAACACTCCGGTCACGAACTGTCCGTCACCTTGGACGAACATCCGGCCCAGAGGGCAATCGATGTAGCTGTAGCAAGTCGTCGCGGTCATCGGTCGCTACTCCTAACGTGGTTGCGGTTCCTTTCGAAGGCGTCTTGAGGCTTTCCCACAGATGCATGGCCGCATAGGCGCGCCAGGGGCGCCACCGCTCGGCCACTTTTTCAAGCGCTTTGCCGGACTTCAATCGTGACGCTTTCACTAGTCCCAAGTCGCCTGATGGAAATGCGTCGGGCCATCGCAAAGCGCGCATCGCGATGTACTCAGCGGTCCACGGCCCGATACCGGGCAGCTCCACGAGTCTCTCGACGATCGCGGTCGGGTCGACTCCGGGCTCGAGATCGATCTCGCGGCGAGCGACGACGCGCGCCAGGTTGCGCAGGCTCTCGGCGCGAGCGCTCGGCAAGCCGAGTCCGGCAAGCGTGGTGCTGCGAGCACCCGAAAGCGATTCGGCAGTCGGCCCGATGCGGTTCAAACACGCCAGCGGCGTCTCGATCGCTTCACCAAACCGCTGGGCAAAGCGGCCGGCAAGCGTCGACGCCCCGCGCACCGAAACCTGCTGCCCCAGGATCGCCCGCATGCCCAGTTCAAACGAATCGAACGCGCCAGGCACGCGCAACCCGGGCTGATGTTTGACGCACGGCGCTAACCGCGGATCGAGCGAGAGATGACCGGCGATCACATCCGGCCGAGCGTCCAGATCGAACAGATTCCGCAGGCGCACGAGAATCGACGGCAGCGCCGGGGCCAGCGCGGTGGCCAGGTCCACCGCCAGCAGATTGCGATCGCCGACCGGCGAAACGCTCAGCCAGCCGCGATGTTCGCCGACGCCAACGGTGCGATGGTAGGCGACACCCGTCACGCACTCGACGCCGGGAATGGCTCGCGCCGCCAGGAACCGCAGCATCGCGTCCCAATCCAGCGGCGGACGATAGGCCAACACCAACCGCATGCAATCCGTCGCGACCGCCTTGCACGAGGATCGCCTGAGCGTACTGGGCGTCAGCCGATAATGGCTGCGAAAAAGCGCGTTGAAGCGCCGCACGCTTTCGAACCCGGCCGCGAACGCGACCTGCACCATGGGAAGTTGCGTTTCGGCGATCAAGCGTTTGGCCAGCAGCAAACGATTCGTTTGCGCGAGCTC
>JBGQKM010000091.1:0-19138 GCA_041499515.1 Planctomycetia bacterium
ACCACACCTCGCGCGACTTCCCGACATTCAACATGAACATCCCCGATCAGTATCGGGTCGACGTGTTCGAGCAGGACTTTCGCGAGCGTTGGGCCAGCGGCAAAGAGCCCTTGCCGCCGCTGATCACGATGGTGCTGCCGAACGATCACATGGCGGGCGAACGGCCCGAGGCCGGCTATCCTTACCGAGAGTCGTACGTGGCGGACAACGACCTGGCTCTGGGCCGCGTGGTGCAGACGCTCTCGCATTCGGAGTTCTGGAAAGACATGTTGATCATCGTCACCGAGGACGATCCGCAGGGCGGCCGCGACCACGTCGACGCCCACCGCTCGCTGTTGCTGTTGATCGGACCCTCGGTGAAACGCCACTACGTGTCGTCGGACTTGATGAATTTTGGCTCGCTGATCAAACTGATCTTCACCATTTTGGATCTGCCCTACTTGAACCAATTTGACGCCGCGGCCTCGCTGCCGCGCGATTGCTTTGCCGAACAGCCGGACCTCGAGCCCTATAACCTGGTGCGCGTGGACGAACGGATTTTCGATCCGGCCAAGGCACTCAAGCCGTTCGATCATGGGTTCGATTGGGGCAGCCTGCTGAAGTCGCCGAAAATGGACGATCCAGACGACATGCGGGCCGGATTCGAAGATGATGATGACGATGATTGAGACGCGCGAACATTCGCCTCCCGGCGGTTGGCGTCAATCTTAAGGAGCAACAAGACGTGCAGCTTGCCCAACTGAATTGGCCGGCCGTGGCCGCGCTATCCAAGAAAACGCCGGTGGTCATACCGCTGGCGGCGCTGGAACAGCACGGCCATCATTTGCCGGTTTTCACCGACAGCATGTTGGTCGGCGAAATTGTCCGCCGGGCCGAACAATCGCTGCACGACCGCGTGCTGTTTGCGCCGGTCATGTGGCTGGGCAACTCGGAACACCACATGGATTTTCCCGGCACGATGTCGGCCTCGCCGCGCGCGTACCTCGACCTGCTGGTCGACATGATCGAAGATTTCATTACGCACGGCTTCACGCGGATCGTGCTGCTCAACGGCCACGGCGGCAACAACGTGCCCGGGCAGCAGGCCACGTTCGAAGTGCGTCAGAGGCATCGCACGCGCGACGATCTGTTGCTGTTGTTTGCCTGCTACTGGGCATTGGGTTGCCGTCCGTACGAGGTCGATCCCACGATCGAGCAGCAGGCCATGGGACACGCCTGCGAGTGGGAAACGTCGATGATCCTGGCGCTGGCGCCCGAGCTGGTGGGCGACTATCGCGGCATCGCGCCGGTCGACCCGGCTCAGCCGTTCGATCCGGTGCATCGCGCCTGGACCACCAAGGACCGCAGCTCGGCCGGCCACATCGGCAACCCCCGCGTCGCGTCGGCCGCCAAAGGCGAAACCCTGCTGAAGCTATTCACCGCCGACGTGGTAAATCTCTTGACCCGCCTCTGAAAAAGGTGTCAGGAACCTTTTTCGCGCGCGCCGACGATGCGCAGAGGTAGACAAAACCATGCATGGCGTTTGCGCATCGAACGGCACCCGCGAAGTTAGATCACTTCGTGCAGCGGGCGGTAGCCGTGGTCGACCAGGTAGGTCGGACGGCCGCTCAGATCGGGCAGCGTCACGTGCTCGACGTCGATGCCCAGGCGGTTGTAGAGCGTGGCGAATACGTCCTGAAAGTGTACCGGTCGATCCTTGGCTTCGGCAGCCAGCCGATCGGTCGAGCCGATCACCTGACCGGTGCGCATGCCGCCGCCGGCCAACAGGGCGCAGGAGACGTTGGGCCAGTGGTCGCGACCGGCCTGGGCATTGATCTTGGGCGTGCGGCCGAATTCGCCCCACACCACCACCGACACGTCTTTTTCCAGTCCACGGTGGTGCAGGTCTTCGATCAACGCCGTGAGCCCCTGGTCGAGCAACGGCATGTCTTGCCGGCAGGCGTTGAAGTTGCTGCCGTGATGATCCCAGCGGCTGAAGGCCAGCGTGACGCAACGCGTGCCGGCTTCGACCAGCCGCCGCGCCATGAGGAAGTGTTCCATCAGCTTCGGCCCGCCGTCGTCGCGGTTTTTCGGGTCGCCCTTGCCATAGCGGTCGCGAATGCGGGGATCTTCCTTGCTGATATCCAGGGCCTCCATCAGTCGGCTGGAGGTCAGGACGCCGAGGGCCTGTTCGTTGAAGTTGTCGAGCCCGCCCATCATGCCGCTGGCATCGGTGTCGCGGCGGAAACGATCGAAGCTGGCCAGCAGCGCCTTGCGGTCGCTCAGCCGATCGAGCGTGATGCCGTTGAGCACCATGTCGGCTTTGCCTTCTCCGTCAGGCTTGAACGGAGCGTGGGCCACGCCCAAAAAGCCGGGCGGCCCGTTGTCGGCCCATTCCATGTGTCCCATCTTTGGCGAGAGCCCCACGAACGCCGGCATCGCCGGATGGGCCGGGCCCTTGAGCTTCGACATCACCGAGCCGAGAGCCGGCCAGCCGCCGGGCGGTTGCTGTCCCCGGCGACGGTGCCCGGTGACGCACTCGAAGGCGTCGTGCGCCCCGCTCGCCCCGACGATCGAGCGGATCGGAATCAACTTGTCCATCATCGAGGCCATCAGCGGAAAATGCTCGCAGATCTCGATGCCGGGCACGTTGGTCTTGATGGGTTTGAATTCGCCGCGAAATTCACTCGGGGCGTTCATTTTCAAATCGAAGAAGTCCTGGTGCGGCGGGCCGCCGGGCAGGAAGATCATGATGATGGCTTTGTGCGAGCGGCGAATGCCGGAGGCCGACTCGGCGCGCAAAATCTGCGGCATCGACAGGCCGCCGAGGGCCAGGCCGCCGATTTTCAAAAACGCTCGCCGCGAGAGCCCATCACAGAAACCCTTCTGCGGTTTGCCCAAGATCGTCAACATGGCACGTTCTCCTACTCGAACAGCAACCCCATGTCGCAAGCGCGCACGACCAGCCAGCAGACGTCGCATCAAAGCAGGTTGGAATCAGATACTTTGGCGTCCCAAGCCCGATGCCGTCCCGACGCCGGTCATTGTACAGGATCGACACATCAATGCAAGCTTATGTATTGGATTGCCGGCAATCGTCAAGATGGGCCTGGTCCGTGCCGATATTCCCGATGCCCCAAGCCCTACTGATCATGACGAAAATGCCACGATTGGCCTGCATGATAGCTGTTCTGGTCTTGCTCACAGGCTCGGGCTGCACGGTGAGCGATCTAAGCAATTTTTTCGCGAACAGCGCGACGAACTCCGACCAGTACAAGATGTCCAGGATGAACAAGGACAATACCTGGGCGGTTCCACCCGACTGCGGACCCTAGCGAAGCGCTTGGGGCTGCTTCTGTCGGCTTGCGCGTTTCCTTCTTCTCTTTGGCTTCGTCGCGCTTAGGCCGGGCCGGATCATCCTGGCGCGCGCATTGGATTTCACCGTCGGTACAGACGCGCAGCCGACAGCCGACGAGCGTCCCCGCGAGTTGACGCGGGGAATGCCAGGTCTTAACTTGTGGGCTCGTGCTCGGTCCACTCCCTGGCCGGGCGGATCGGTTGCTGAATTTCGTTCTCGTTGGGCGTGAACCACCATGAAAATCGCAGGCGCTACTTTTTTCGTCACCGGCGGCGGCTCGGGCTTGGGGGCCGCTTGTGCCAGTCATTTCGTGAATCTGGGTGGCCGAGTGCTGATTGCCGACGTGCAGGATGAAAACGGCCGGGCTGTGGCCACCGCGCTGGGGGAGAAAGCCCGATTCGCGCACACCGACGTGACCGACGAGGCCAGCGTGCAAAACGCGCTGGCCGTGGCGCAGCAGCATTTCGGCGGCGTGCAGGTGGTGATCAATTGCGCCGGAATCATCGGCGTGGGGCGCGTGGTGGGCAAAGAAGGCCCCTATGATCTGGCGTCGTTTTCGCGCACGATTCAGGTCAATCTGATCGGCACGTTCAACGTGATCCGCCTGGCGGCCGCGATGATGGCCAACAATCGGCCCGACGCCGAGCAAGAGCGAGGCGTGATCATCAACACCGCCTCGGTGGCGGCCTTCGAAGGCCAGGTCGGGCAAGCCGCCTACTCGGCCTCCAAGGGAGGAGTCATCTCGATGACCCTGCCCATCGCCCGCGAATTGGCCCGCGTCGGCATTCGCGTGGTGACGATTGCGCCGGGCGTATTCGAAACAGCGATGATGGCGGGCATGCCCAAGCCGGCTCAAGAGGCGTTGGCCGCGTCGGTGCCCTTTCCGCCGCGTTTGGGGCGTGCCAGCGAATATGCCGTCCTGGCCCAGCAGATCGTGGAAAACTCCATGCTCAACGGCACGACGATCCGCCTCGATGGGGCCTTGCGCTTGAGCCCCAAATAGCCGATTCCACGGGCGCCAAAAGCGGCCGCCCTCTCGCGCCTCGCGTTTGCGACCTACCCTTGCCGTGGGCATTGCTCTGGAACGCCGGCGCACTTTGTGGGTTCGCCGGCGCCTTTGAGCTCAGGGATCGGCCAGCCGATGAACGTGGTCCTGACAACCATTCGACTCACCGCCGTGATCTTGGCGTCGCTTTTGCCGCAGATCGAAATTGCGCGCGCCGACAAATCGCCGGACTGGGCCGCAGCGAACCACGCGACGTTTGCGGCCGCGTCCAGCGGCGATGCTTCGACGCTCGTACGGCACGTGCTCGGCGCCGGCGGCACGCCCGAGGGGCAACGGCAGCGCTATATAGACCAGTTCCGTCGCCTGGTGGACGCATTGCGTGCCAGCGGCGAGGTCCACGGCGACCAACGACAAACAGCCCAGGCCATCCATGCCTTTATGCATCGGCGCATCCTGCGGGGCGCGTACGAAACGAGCGGCAGCGACCTGGCCACGACGCTCGACGGCGGAGCGTTCAATTGCGCCACCGCAAGCGCCGTGTTTCTGGCGCTGGCCGCCGAATTCGATCTCGACGCCCGGGCCGTGTCGGCGCCGGGACACGTTTGGTGTCGCGTTGCGACGGCCGCTGGCCCCCTGGAGGTTGAAACGACCTGCGCCGATTGGTTTGATATCCTGGCGCGCAATGCGTCCTTGGCATCCGGGCGCGTCTCGAAAACCGTCGCCGATCAACAGCGTCGCGCCGCCAGCGCGCGGGTGCTCGACGAGAGGGCCTTCCTGGCGGTGTTTCACTACAACCGCGGCGTCGAGTTGCTGCGACAAGAACGGTTTGACGCGGCGGCCCGCGCCAATCTGACGGCATTGACGCTCGACCCGCAATGCCAGGAAGCCCACGACAATCTTCTGGCGACGATCAACAATTGGTCGGTGGCCTTGGCGGCCGCGGGCCAGTGGGACCTGGGGCAAAGGCTTTTGACCCAAGGGTTGGCGTTGGCGCCCGGCTATCGTCCATTTCAGATCAATCAGCGCTTCATTTCCGCGCGAAAAAACGCACAGAGCAAACCGTCCGAGGCCGAAATTGCGGCTCCCTGACGCATGCCGACGTGGCCTTTTCGCCACGCGGCGTGCGGGCGCCAGGCGGTCGACGATTTTGACAACGGCCCGTTTCTGACATAAGTATTTTAATGACGGTCCCTTGAAGGCCATTCCGCTCGGACTTCGAACAATTTTGGGGCGGATCGGCGCGGATCACTTTTTGGCCAGTCAGGCCACCGGACCGCGGATCTCGGCCGAGTCAATCGCGACGCGCAGAGCGTCGCGCTACGAAATATCATCGCACGAGCCTCGGGCCAGCGTCGCGTGGCAGCACCAGCGTCTTCCTGAAGGGGATTGTTCCATGAGTATCGACCTGGGTTATCCGCAACTGGAGCGCATCCCCGAGTTGGGCCTGCCGATCGACGAATCGGTGCGACGGCAAGTCTGGGAAATCCTGGCCAGGATCTATCCTCCCGGAAAAACCTCCGAGCGTCGCATCGATCGGAGATTCCCCTATCCGCATCTGCTGTACCTGACGCCGGTGGCCAACGACAGTCTCTCGCCGATGGGCGAGTCGGTCGTGGTGGTGGGCAAGCATCTATCGGAACACGGTCTGGGCTTCTTCTACCAGCAGCCGATACCCAATCGTCGCATGATCGCCTCGCTCGAGTTGCAGGATTCGCGGTGGACCGGGTTTCTGATCGATATCACCTGGTGCCGCTTCACGCAACACGGCTGGTACGATAGCGGCGGGCGATTCTTGCAAGCGGTGCCTTCGCCGATCGTGCGCAGCGGCCGCTGACGAGGTCGGCTGGAATCGCTTTTCTTACTTCGGCAAACGCCGCTTAACAGCCACGGTCGTCGTTGCGGGGCGGCTGGTCGTCGGGACTCTCCAGTTGCACGTAGCGCGCGAAGTGGCGTCGCAAGTCTTCCTGGCGCTGCGGGGTCCACCACGCCAGAAACTCCTGCCGGCTCGCGTCGAGCGCCTGCTGTTCGTGCTGCGTGCCGATTTCCAGTGCCTGGCGAATCGCGCACGACTCGGCCACTTCGCGCCAGCGGACGAGATAGGCTTGGGCGACGACGTGGTCGTTGATGGCGCCCAGCCGGTCCTGCAACGCGGCCACGACCGGATACAGCTCGTGACGAAACGGGGCGTCGAACGCGCCCGCGAAAATCTCCATCGCGTAGCGCACCCGCTTGCCTTGAATGCGAAACGCGTGCAGCGCATTGACATCGATCAATGGAACTTGGGCCGCCGCCAAATAGGGCCCAACGAGCTGCCCTAACGCCCTCTGGGCCAGGCAGCCGAAGCGCGTGGCGCTCGGCCCCTCGCCGCCGCTCTTGCGCACCCGCCGCAAGAATTTGGAAGTTCGACGCAGGAACCGTTTGCCCAACAGTCGCGCGTAGATCTCCTCGATCGGTCGCTGCGCGGCAAGGCGGCGATGTTCGACGTGCTCCAGCAGCACCACGGCCCGGTCGGGCGGAAGGTCTTGCCCGATGGCGGTCCAACGCATGCGCAACACGTCGAGGTCGCGGGCTTCGCCGGCCGCTTTGCGGACTTGCTTGACTTGCTTTCGCATCCAGCGGCCGCGCCGAGGCGGCAGCCACGCATCGAACATTTCCATGGCGGCGGCAGCCCGCCGAGAGAAGACGCGCAACTGGTGCACGTTTTCGGTTTCGCTCGGACTCTCGCGCACCGCCAACTCGAGATAATGCCACATTCGCTTCAGGCGCGCCTCGAGAGCCGATCGGGCGACGGTCTGCACCGCATCATCCGCTCGGCTGTCGATCCATTTTCCGTTGCGTGCCATGGCCTGCAGCCTGCTTCCCCAAGAATCCTGACCCGACAAAAAACGACGCAGGCAACGCGCTCGCATCACGCGGACGCGCCATCAGCGAGAATCGCCAGAATCGCCCAGCCGTTGCCGCTGGCCCACCCTACCAGCCGCTGCCGCCGGCTTCAATGTGCACCGCTCAATCAGGGGGGGCCGGCACGGATCCGGCCGGCGTACGTTCGGCCCAAGTTTCGTTCATGGTTCGTGGCGGTGGAAGTTGGCGATGATGGTCCAAATCGCCTCCGGAGTTTCCGCGTAGCTGATCAGCTCCAGATCTTTGTCCTCGACGGTCCCCTCGTCGGCCATGAACTGGAAATCGAGCACCTGCTCCCAGTAGGCTCGACCGAACAGGATGATCGGAATTTCCTGCATGCGGTGGGTCTGGCGCAACGTGAGCGCGTCGAACAGTTCATCGATGGTTCCAAATCCGCCGGGAAACACGACCAGCGCCTGAGCCCGCAACAGAAAGTGCAACTTGCGCAGCGCGAAATAGTGAAATTGAAAGCACAGTTCGGGCGTGATGTACGGATTGGGGGTTTGCTCGGCCGCGAGGGTGATATTCAGTCCGACGGATTTGGCCCCCGCGTCGTACGCGCCGCGATTGGCCGCCTCCATGATGCCTGGTCCGCCGCCGGTGACGACCACGTAGGCGCGGCCGTTCGTTTGACCGCGGCTGGAGACGATGCGCGTGAACTCTCGGGCAGCGTCGTAGTAGTGGGCCTTGGCCAACAGGCGTTCAGCCCGGGCCGCGTCGCGCGCGGCCCGCGGATCATTGGGCTTTGGCGCCAGCGCGGCCTGGGCGGTCCGCAAGCGTTCTTCGAGCGTGGCCCGCTCGGCAATCCGCGTGCTGCCGAAGACCACGATGGTCGAGGCGATATTGTGCTCGTGGAATGCCAGTTCTGGCTTGAGTAGTTCCAATTGCAGCCGCACGGGACGCAACTCGTGCCGGGCCAGCAACGCCACGTCTTGTTCGGCCAGGATGTAACTCGACGACCGCAGAATGGCTTGCACGTTGCGCTGGGCTTCGTTCATCGCGATGACCCCGTGTGGTGGCAAAACATGAGTCAAGGGCCCCGGGTTTATCAGTCGTGGTTCAATTCCACGCTTTGACCCATCTTGGGCACCAGGGTGTTCCAACCGCGGTCGCGGCGCAGTTCGTTGGCCAGGGACGTGGCGCTGGCCAATTCGCCGTGCGTGAGAAACACTTGCCGTGGCGGCGCCAGCGGTTCGAGCCAACGTCGCAATTCCGAGTGGCCCGCATGCCCGCTCAGCCCCGACATTTCGACGACCGCCGCGTGGACCGGCACGTCGCCGCCGAAGATGCGCAATGTCTTGGCCCCTTCTTGCAGCGCGCGGCCGCGGGTGCCGGCGGCCATGAATCCGCCCAGCACGATCGTGTTGCGTTCGTCCGGCAGCCGCTGGCGCAGATGGTGCAGGATTCGCCCGCCCGTCATCATGCCCGATGAGGAAATGATCACGCCGGGGCCCTTGAGGCTGTTGAGCTGCTTCGACTCGGGCACGGTTGGGGTGAGCTTGACGTGGTCCAGGTTGAACTTGAAATCGGGCCGCACCGCCAGGCCTTCGGCCAGATCGTTCTCCGCGGCAAAATGTTGATAGATGTTCATGCCGCGAACCGCCATGGGGCTGTCGAGGAACACCGGAATCGGCGGAATCCGCTTCTGGTCCATCAGGACTTGCAACAAGAAAATCAACTGCTGCGCCCGGCCCACGGCAAACGACGCGACCAGCATCACGCCGCCCCGCTTGAGCGCGGCGGTGACCACCTCGCACAACTGGTCGAGGACCTCGATGGGCGGATGCTCTCGGTCGCCGTAGGTGCTCTCGCAGATCAGGTAATCGCACTGCGGCGGTGGTTGCGGATCGAAATAGAGCGGCGCGTTGTAGCGGCCGACGTCTCCGGAAAAAAGCATCCTCAGCGGCTTGGCGCCGCCGCGAATTTCCAATTCGATCATGCAGGAGCCGAGCAAATGGCCCGTGTCGTGATAGCGGACCCAGATCGGTTCGGCCGGCGAAAACCAGTCGTTGCGATGCACGGTGCGGAACCGCGTCATGGCTTGCTTGACGTCCCCTTCATCGTACAGCGGCAGGGCCGGCTTGTGTTTCGAAAACCCTTGGCGGTTGGCGTAATCGGCGTCGTCCTCTTGATTGTGCGCGGCATCCAGCAGCAACAGTGAGGCCAGCGAATCGGTGGCCGGCGTCGAATAGACCGGCCCGCGAAAACCGTCTTTGACGAATCGCGGCAGATACCCGACGTGGTCGATATGTGCGTGCGTCAGCACCACGCTGTTGACCTGCGCCGGATCGAACGGCAACGGCTGCCAATTGCGCAGCCGCAATTCTTTCAAGCCCTGAAACAGCCCGCAGTCGATGAGCACCTTGGCCCGGTCGGCCTCCAGCAGGTATTTCGAGCCGGTGACGGTTTCCGCCGCGCCGTGGAACGTCAGACGCGCCATGGTGTTCCCCCATTAAGATTCTTGGTCACCGGTTTGTCGTCCGCAGGAAACGCATGGCGATGGCCAACAAGGCCACGATGGCGCCGGCAACCAGCGGGACCATCCAAGCGTTTTGGCCGACCCACGGCTCCACGTCGCGTGCGACGTTCGGCCCGGCGACGATCCCCACTAGCGTAACCAGCGCCAGCGATGCCGCCCAGTCGAAGCGGCCGGCTGCGGGCCAGATTCGCGAGGATCCTTGCAGCGCGCAATATACCATCATGCCGACGGCCGCCAGGCGCATCACGGCCCCCGGGCCCAAAAACACACCCACTAGCGCCAGTTCCGCCACTCGCGTCAACGCGGCGGCGATGCGCCGCGGATCCCGATCCTCGATCCACGCAGGCCAGGCCAGCATGCCAGCCAACATCGCGGCCAGCAGCCCCAGCACGCCGTCGTACAGCCCACGCCAACTCGAAGCATCCAGCGCCGCGGCGGGCCGCACTTCGGGCCAAACGGCCGGCGCCGCCAGGCCCAGGATCAATACCAGTCCCAACATCCGCGGCGGCGCCCGGTGGCCGTCGAACTCCATCAGCGCGGCGCAAATCAGCGTGCAAAGCAGCAACAAATGAAACGCGAACGGGCCCAGGTTCAGCGTAAACACGTCTCCAGACTCCGGCATGACACGCGGCGCCGCTTCGGCCCAAGCCAGTAGCGCGCTGGTGAGAGCCACGAGGGCCTCGACCAGCGGATAGCGGGCCGAGATCGCGGCGCTACAATCTCGGCAGCGCCCGCGCAGCATCAACCAGCCAAAGACCGGCACGTTGTCGCGCCAGCGAATGGCGTGTCCGCACGCGGGACATTGCGAACCGGGACGGCTCAGGCTCATCCGCCGCGGCAGCCGATAGACGACGACGTTGATAAAACTGCCGAACACGCCCCCCATCACCGCCAACCAGCCGATCACGAGCCAGCGGCCCGCGGCCGTCATCTCGACATCTCCCAAAAGATCCGCGAAGGGAAAGTGCATGGGCTGAATGATCACCGGACTACAGGTTCAAATAATGCCCGCCAACGGCCCGCCCGCGGCGCCCAGCGCGTCGACGCGGCGGGTGACTTGCGGATCTTCGACCAACGGCGGCGCGTGGTGGGGCTTCATGCGGGCGTCAATCACCAGCGCGCCGCGGCAACCCCAATGTTTTTGGTTTGTAAACGCGTCGATCCCATACACGTCGGCCGCCGGATTGCTGCGCGTGAACGTGACCCACACGAAATGGTTCAGCGTGCTGGCCGTAAACTCCGCGTCGTCCACCACGACGATCAGCGGAAAATGATTGATTGGATCGGCCGACGTGAAGGCGTCGCAAAACTTTTGGATCGCGACGTCGCCATCGCGCGGCGAATAGCGTGGACCCTGCACCGCCAGCACGCCCGGCATACAGACGCGCGCCGGCCCAAAGCCTGCGGGCAGTTGCAACGATCCGACGTCGGTGGCCAATTGCCGTAGCGGACGGCCCACCGCGGCGATCACGAGTTTCGAGCCCTCGTTCACCGCGTCGCCGGAATAGTCGAGCGTGTCGATCGTCGTACGCGTCTGAAAGTGCAAGTCGCGCGTCCAATCGACGCGTTCCAGCATGTGCCGAAACATGCCGGCAACGTCATGGACATCCAAAGATTCCTGATCCTCGCGCGCCGCGATCCACAAATACTTGGCCAGCGAAAGTTGTCCCTGCCCCAGGATGGCATTGGCCGTGGTCAACAACTCCTGCGGGCGACGACGCTCGGCGTAGGGCGTGTAACGTTCGCTGCCGATGGCCAGCAACAGCGGGTGAACGCCCGCTGCGTCGACGGCATGGACCGCGTGCAGGCCAGGAATGAGGCTGGGAATTGCCGGCCCCGTGAGCTCGTGGATCAACTGGCCGAACAGGGTGTCTTCTTGCGGCGGGCGGCCAACGACCGTAAAGGGCCACACGGCCCCCGAGCGGTGCCAAACTTTTTCCACGCGCAAGACCGGATAGTCATGCGCCAGACTGTAATAACCCAAGTGATCGCCGAACGGTCCCTCGGGCAATTTGCGATCCGATTCGACCACGCCACTGATGCAAAAATCTGCCTCGGCGTACATGGGCAATTGGCCGGCGCGATGGATCATCGGAATGCGATGCCGCGCCAGCGCCCCGGCAAACGACAATTCGCTAAGCCCCTCGGGCAGCGGCATCACGGCGGCCACGCTCATGGCCGGGGCGCCGCCGACGAAGATATTCACGCGCAACTCCTGGCCGCGGCGAATCGCCGCCGCGTGGTGTACGCCGATGCCGCGGTGGATTTGATAGTGCAGGCCGACTTCCTCGTTCGGCCGATACTGCCCGCCGGAAAGCTGCACGCGGTACATGCCCAGGTTCGAGCGCCGCAGCCCCGGATGGTCGGCGTCCTCGCTATAGACCTGTGGCAGCGTGATAAACGCGCCGCCGTCATCGGGCCACGATTGGAGTTGCGGCAATCGGTCGATCGAGGTTTCGTGCGCCGTCACGCTTCCGGACGCCACGCGCCGCGGCAGCAAGTGGCGCAGCGTGGGAATCAGGCCAACGTAGCTCAAGGGCCGCTTCGCCAGCCGGCCCGGGTCGGCTTTCAGCTCGACCAATCGGCCAACGGCGTCCAGCGCATCGCGGAAAATAAATCGCATCCGCTGCATCGTGCCAAAGAGATTGCTAACCATCGGGAATTGGCAGCCCTTGACCTGCGCATAGTAGACCGCCGGTCCGCCGGCTCGAAACACCCGACGGTGGATTTCGGCGGCTTCCAGGTGCGGATCGACTTCCTGTTCGATGCGCACCAATTGACCGGTGGCTTCCAAATCCTGCAAACAGGCTCGTAGCGTGCGATAGCCCATGGGGCCCGTTGGGTGAGTGCCGGGAGGCAAAAACTTCTTTTCGTGACCGATTCCTGTGAATACCGCGAGGACATTCTCGGTCCGCGAACCGGTTTGCGACACGTTCTAGCTTACGGCACATCGCGCCGAGCTTGGAAGGGCCGCTGGCGCGATTTCCCCGGCAATCGGCCGCCGCGGCGCGGGCGCCTGGGCCAAAAGGAGCGGGTCCGTTAAAATAGCGGCACGTTTCGACGCCCACGACTTTCAAGAAGGGCCCCAGAGTGGAAATTCAGCGAACCGATTCCCGCGTGATCGAAACCGAAGCCGACGCCGTGGTGGTGGGAATTTTCGAAGAGTCGCGCCTGGGCGGCGCCGCGGCGGAAGTGGATGCCTCGCTGCAGGGCGCGATTCGTGGCTGGATCGAGCGGAAAGAATTTTCGGGCCGCAGCCACGAAACCGCCTCGTTGCTGGTCCCGGTGGGGCGTGCCCAACAGGCGTTGGTCGTGGGGTTGGGGCGAAAGGAAAAATTTGACGCCGGAGCGGCGTTTCGCTGTTCCGCCACCGCCGCGCGAGCCCTGGCCGCCAGGCCGCACGCGCGGGTGGCATTTTTTCTCGACGACGGTTGGCCCGCGGAATGGACCGAAAGCGGCGTGTGCGGCGCGATCGTCGGCTGTCAGGGTCAGGACCTGTATCGCGCTGAAAAGAACCGACATCCGTTCGACGCGCTGGCCTGGTCAAACGGCGCTCAGCAGGCCATCGCCAACGGTCGCATCCTGGGCGAGAGCGTCAACCTGACGCGCCGCCTGGTCAACGAGCCGGCCGACGAAATCTATCCCGAAACGTTCGCCCAGCGAGCCGCCGAAGTCGCTGGACACAACGGCTTGGAAATCGAAATCTGGGATCCGCAGCGGCTGGCGGCCGAACGCTGCGGCGCGCTGTTGGCCGTGGCCAAGGGCTCAAGCCGCCCGGCAAGGCTTGTGATCTTGCGCTACTTCGGTGCCGGCCAAGGCGCCCCGACGCTGGCCATCGTCGGCAAAGGCGTGACCTTCGACTCGGGCGGGCTGTCTCTCAAGCCGCCTGAGGGCATGCTGACCATGAAGTGCGACAAGGCCGGCGCGGCAACCATGGTCGGCGCGATGCAGGCGATCGCGCAATTGAAACTTCCCGTCAACGTCCTGGGAATCGCCGGACTGGTGGAAAACATGACCGGGCCGGACGCCATGAAACTGGGCGACGTGCTGCGGGCCCGCAACGGCCGCACGATCGAGGTCCACAACACCGACGCCGAGGGCCGGCTGGTGCTGGCCGACTTGCTCTCGTTGGCCGTGGACCTGGGCGCGAGCAAGATCGTGGACCTGGCGACGTTGACCGGCGCGTGCGTCGTGGCGTTGGGCACGGAAGTGGCCGGCGTCATGACCAACAATCAACCCTGGTGCGACGCGGTCGTGGCCGCGGCCCGCGGCGCCGGCGAGCCGATTTGGCAATTGCCGATGTACCCGGAAGTCTACGACGATCTGATCAAGAGCGAAGTGGCCGACATCAAGAACGTCGGCGAAGGTCGCTGGGGCGGAGCGATTACGGCAGCCAAGTTTCTCGAACAATTCGTGGGCAGTACCCCCTGGGCCCACATCGACATCGCCGGCCCGGCATTCCGCGACAAGCCCAAGCCCTGGAGCGACGCCGGCGCCAGCGGACAATTCGTGCGCACGCTGGTGCAAGTCGCCCGCGAATGGAAGCCGTAGACCTCCGGCCGCCTGTGCCCGACGTTGCAAGATTGCCTGACGATCGTGTTTGTCCCCTCGCCCGGATAGGTAGCGTTTCATGCCCTGGATTTCCGAATCGGCCGAAGCGATCGGCTGGGATCGTCTGGCGGAGTTGATGCGGCAAACGGTCGCCGAGGCGCGGCGACGGATTTGCGCGCGTCCGAAACGCGTGCTGCTGCTTCCGCCGGACATCACGCGGGCCCATTCCGGCGTCGGGCGCCTTACGGAAATGCTGTACGAGCAACTCTCGGCCGAGGCCGAGGTCCACGTCATTCCGACCCTCGGCCAACATGTTCCGCACACGCCGGAAGAAAATCGCCGCATGTTCGGCGCCATTCCAAACCAACGCATCCATGCCCACGATTGGCGCGACGGCTGCGTGCGCGTCGGCGAGATTTCCGCCGAGTTTGTTCAGCAGGCCTGCGGCGGCGGCGCCGACTGGCCGATTCCAATCTGGCTCAATCGCATGCTGATCGAAGAACCGTGGGATCTGATCATCAACGTCGGCCACGTCGTGCCACATGAGGTGCTGGGGTTTGCCAACCACAACAAGAACTATTTCATCGGGCTGGGGGGCAAGGAAACGATTTGCGCCGCGCACATGCTGGCGGCCACCTGCGGGATCGAAAACAATTTGGGCACTCTCGTCACGCCCACGCGGGCTTGCTTCAACCGGGCCGAGGACGAGTTTCTGGGCCGCCTGCCCGATGTGTACGTGCAAGTCGTGTTGGCACGCAACCGCCGCAACGAACTGGTCCAAACCGGCGTCTTCGTGGGCGACGATCTGGAAACCTATTTGCAGGCTGCCCGGCAATCGCGCCAGCAAAATATCACCGTGTTCGACGAGCCCGTGAAAAAAATGGTCTGCGTCATGCAAGCCGACGAGTTCGTCAGCACGTGGGTCGCCAATAAGGCCATCTATCGCACGCGGATGGCGTTGGCCGACGGCGGCGAACTGCTGATCATCGCCCCGGGCTTGAAGCGATTCGGCGAACAGCCCGAGGTCGACCGGTTCATTCGCAAATACGGCTACTGCGGCACGCCGAAGGTCACGGCCGGCTATCGCCTGCATGCCGACATGCAGGACCTGGCGCACGCCACGGCACACCTGATCCACGGTTCGTCCGAGGGTCGATTCACGATCACCTACGCGCCCGGCCATCTGACGGCCGATGAGATCGAAGGGGTGAACTACCAGTATGCGGACCTCCAAGCCATGCTCGCACGCTACCAGCCCGAGAAACGGACCGAGGGCTGGAACACGCTGGCCGACGGCGAGCGTTTCTTCTTCATTCCCACGCCCTCGGCCGGCTTGTGGGCCACGCGTGCGAAGTCATCCGGCCGCGCCGGCGGATTTTCCAGGGCTTGACGCCGGGGCCTCCCGACGCCGACGGTTTGCCCGAGACGCGCGGCAAAACCGTGTCTATTTCAGCGTCCCAACCGCAACGCGGTCGAGAATCACGACGCCGGAGGTCGTGCGATCGAAGATCAGACGAAGTCGCACGGTTTTGCTGGGATCGAAATCGGCGTTGACTGTGTGAAAATCGGAGAGCGGAAACAGAAACGTCTGGAAAATCGGCTCCGAGAGAGAACGCCATTGCAATAGTGCGGATTTGAAGTACGGCGTCTTGATTTGCGGCCGCAGTTTGCGGTTGTGGCTCAACGGCAAACTGGCGGTGTGGCCTTCGCTGTCGGTCAGCTCGACGGTCAAATCAATCGGCTCTCGCTCTTTGTCGTCGGTTTTCTTCGCCGCCACTTTTGCCTCGGCCTCCTCTGGTGTTGGATCCAGGTCGGCGTCGGCCAGGCAGAAGGACAGTACGCTGTCTTCGCCTAGCTGGAAAGCTTGGGCCGGCCAGGTGATCGCATAACTCGGCTGGCCTGACTTTTGATCGCGGTCCCAGCCGAGAAACACCGCCCGATCTTCGTTCAGGCCGTCGCGGAGCTTGACGCAACCTTCGCGCCATCGCGTCAGGTTGTCACCCGCGATTGTTCCCCCGCGAGCGCCGGCGGTGGCTAGATCGAGGTCCTCATCGAACGTGCACAACGGCTGCATGCCCGAGTCGGCATACTGCGTCACGTACACGGTTTTGGGCAGCCACACTGAGCCGTAACGGCAGTCCTGAAACAGCCGGCGGAATTCTGCGACGTCGCGCAGCGTGCAATCCAGGAACGCCGAAATGTAAACTTCGGCGATGCGCCTTTGCTGGTCGGCGTCCAGCAGGGCGCGGGTGTTCGCCAACCGCTTGACAAGACCGACGCCCGTGTCGAACTGGCCCCACCGCGTGTTGAATTGGCCGTGATTGGCCGCGTAGACGTAAACGGCCGATTTGAACCAGGCACCCTCGCCGCTGAATTTGACGCGATCGAATTGGTTCAGGCCGTCAAACGACGAGACGTCGCTGTCGTGTGAGCCCTGGATGGTGAAGTAGTTGATGTTCGTAAGCGGCGTCCGCGTGTCGGCTGGGCGATACTGGGCATCGGCCGGGGCGATCGCCACGATGCTGCGAATATGATAGTCATAGTTAAACCGCGCGTCGGCATTGTCGGGGTTATAGCCGATGCGGTTGAACGCCGCGGCGTGGGCCACCGCCTCGCCGCCGCGCGAATGGCCCATCAGCGCAATCCGGTCGGTATCGACCTTGCCAAAAAACAAGTGCTCCTTCTGGGCGTTCCACTCGTGCCAGATCCGCAAATGCTCCAACAGCAACCAGCCGCGGGCGTTGTTTTCCTTTTCCAATCCGCCAAACAGGTCGGTCTCCATGCTATTGAGAAAATTCTCATCGACCGACACAAAGATGTAGCCTCGACTGGCCAGCAACTGGCCCAGATATTGATAACCGGGATCGGAAAAATCCGAAGCCAAATGGTTGCCGTGCACGACCAGCACCAGCGGAAACGGCCCGTCGCCCAACGGATACCAAACGCGCCCGTTGAGCGGCAGCTTCTTGGCATCGAAGCCCCAGAATCTGGTCCGTGCCCAGCCGGTGAATCCTTTCCAGCCTTTGAGCACTTTGGACCCATCGATCGTCTCGGTCCGCAGGTCGGCCTGCTCGGCGAATTCTGGGCGATGTGCGTCGGTGCCGGCGCCGTACGTAACGGTCTTCACCGTGTAGCGTCCCATCGCGGCGGGGTCGGTCACCGACGCAGGCGCAGTCGCGGCGACTTGGGGCGACGGCTCGTCGGCGATCTCGCCGCGAGGACCTCCCGAACCGGCAAGCCAGAAGCTTGCGGCCACGATCGAGCCGATTCCAGCCGCCGCGAATACGGCCGTCGCCGAGCGACCGAGCCAGCGCTGCTTGCGCCATCGTCCGGACATCAAGACCGCCGTGCTGCCACCGGCCAAGGAGGCCGCCGCCAGTGTAAGCGCAATCAATCCCAAAATAACGGGCAATTCCAAGTTGACGAGAGTCAATGAGCCGGCCAAAAGCACGAATGCGGTCAACACGGCCCAACGGAAGTAGAGCGGCGCGCGACGGACGATCGCCAGCACCAGGATCAACAAGCCGGCGGCCAACACCGCGACCATGACGCCGGCAGCGCCGACGAGCAGCGGCGCCGCGACCGAGTCCGGCGTAACCACGCCAACGGCTGCCGAGAGCCACATCACCAGCGCGGCAATCAAGACGGCCGCCGACGCGCCCCACCAGGCCACGCGCGACGGCGCCATCGCGTGGACGATGGCCGTGAGCCGTCGTCCGGTCCGCTGACGCCAACGTAACGGCTGCTGCTGGGGCGACTCGTCGGTATTCATAATCCTGGAAGCAAATTGGTAGCGGGCCTTCATCGCGCAGGAAATCCCCCACGACTCAAGCTGTAATTCGCCGCCAGGCCGCCGATCTTGCAGCGATCAACAAAAATCTTCCAGAACGGACACTGCGGCCCGCGGCTTTGTGCCAGTGCCGCTGAAACACTTCACCGCTTCTCACGGCCGTTTCGTCATGTCATATTCCTGCATTCCGGTAGTTCCATCAGGGAGGTCAAGGGGATGGTAGTACAAGCTTAGGTTTGCCTCGGGAAACAGTCGTTTTGCCAATTCTATTTCCTTCAGAGAGCTAGGTATTAATTTGTTGGCCTTGTCTATTTGAACGATGATCGTTAAATCATTTAGGCCTCTTTCGGAAAATAATCCCAACAGACCAGGTGCTGGGATTGGTGCGACGGGTGCCACGCGGTCTCCGCTAACGGACTCGATCGCCCAGGCAATGCTTCTCTCATCTAATAAGCTCTCCTCGACTCCCTGTACCGCAAAGAGCAAATGCGCATGCCGGTTTATCAGTTCATGCCGTCGATGAATCCAATTCAGTTCATAACCAATCCATACGGCAAAGGCCGTTACCACCAGGAACAGAGTTCGGAGGCTAAACACGAATCGCAAGCGGCGGTGTTTCGAGGGATCACGCATAGAGATTTTTATCTGTAGGACACACCTCAAGTGACGCGCAACTAGTCAACCTTAAGTTTGTTCTTGGCCGTTGAAGTCCACGTACTAATGAGAACATGCGTCATTTCTTCGGCCTCGACGACCGCCGCACCCGTCGCATTAAAAGTTTGGCTTGACGGATACCCCCGTGAACTCCAGAAAGTATTTCCAAATCTAATCGGCTGAAAAGGCTTCCAAGTGTCGAGCACCTTCTTCAACGCATCCGTGTATTCATAGGCGGTGACCCGGCCTGTTTGTTTGATTTCTTCCTCGGTGATTTGCGGGTTACCCTTTGGGTATTGAACATCTCCAACGTAACCCCAATGGTCAATCTTTCCGAGGCTCTTCTGATTCTTCGGGATAAAACCCAGAATCTCATAGTAGTCGATGGGACCAACCGCACCGACAACGTTGTTCCTGCCT
>JBGQKM010000092.1:0-19089 GCA_041499515.1 Planctomycetia bacterium
CCGACGATCCACTTGCGATCCTCCGGCGACCAAAGCCGGGTCTGCCGCACGTGCTCATTGCCGATTACGACGTCCAAATATCCATCGTTGTTGAGATCCAACAACCGCACGCCATTGTCGCCGCCGTCGGCGGCACGCAACGGTTGCCCGCCCAGCAGATTTTTGTTCAGCCGCTCCTGGGCTTCGCGAAAGTTGAGGAATTTGACGTGCTTGCCGTGCCGAGCGACGGCATGGTCGACCAATTCGATGATCTGGTCGTTGCGAATCCATTTGTGAGGATGAAAAATCAGCGTGAACACACCCTGCTTGATCACGGCCGCGTCGAGCGCTTTTTCCAAATCGCGGACCGACTGCGGATTGTCGGGCTTGCGCAGCTTTTGCGCGCTCCAGTCGCTGGGCACGACGCAGGGAAACTCCCAACACAGCCGCCCGATCACGTAGGGATACGCATAGTCCTCGACCGTGGTCACGAACGACTCAAACGGTAGATAGCGGCGGAAGATTTCCTGCGACTGGCCGTCGAGCACCAGCTCGCGGGGCAACTCGGGATCGTTGGCCGTCAGGATGTTGCACACCGAGCTGTCGATCGACAGAAAATTACCGGCCGGCGTCTTCTGGTTGAAGATCTCGGCATAGAAGCGGGGGCTGGGCGTGTTTTGCGAGTCGCAACACGGCATTCGAAACGCCACGGCCCGACTGCCGGGAATCGCGTCCATCTGGTCGACGCAGCGATCGTAGGTGGCCTTGGCCTTGGCAAAATCGCCCTGCCGCAAGAGCGGGCAGGGATGATCGTAGGTGTGCACCTCCAGGCTCAGCCCCTCTCGCAGCCAGGTCTGCAAATGCGGCTGGCGCGGGTCGATCTGGTTGGTCATGATGCTGACCGGCGCGCGGCCGTCGATTTTTTTCAGCCGCTCCAGGATCGGCCGGAGATAGGCCTCCCATTTTTCGTGACCGCGCATATCGTCGATCGCCAGGATCGCGACGGCCTGCACGTCATCCTCGCCAACCCATTGCTGGGCGACGAGCTTGGGGAAGCTGCGCGAGACGTAGAAAGGGTCGCTCTGGTCCAAATATACCAGTCGATTGCCGTCGGCTGCCGGCGCCAAGCTGGCGACAGCCAGCATTGTCAATGCCGAACAAAAACGGGCGGCCCATCGCATCGCGTCAAGCTCCTGGTTCATGCATATACCGTTCCCCCCGTCAATTGGCACACCGGGGCAGTGGCGTCATTATAGCCACGGTCCGGGGCCGGCGGGAGTTTCACTAGACCTCCCAGAATTCCACGATTTGTTTTCCGCGAATGAGCGCCGCCATCCGCGTTGACCCCCGTGGGGGCATTCAGTAAGATTCCGCCTCCTTCGCCAAGCTACCAGCCCTCACACCCTCGAAGCCGGCCCTCCACGCGGTTCCCAGCGGCTTTGCTTGTGACCTGATCTGCTTGCCCGAAGGCGAAGCGACATGGATGTTGCCTCGTTCACGCTCCTGCGACATGGATGTTCGATGCGCGTTGTGATTCTCGCCGGCGGATTGGGCACGCGGCTGCAAGAAGAGACCACGGTCAAACCCAAACCGATGGTCGAAATCGGCGGCCGCCCGATTCTCTGGCACATCATGAAGCATTATGCCCACTATGGCTTCAACGAGTTTCTGATCGCGCTGGGCTATAAGGGCGACTGCATCAAGCGTCACTTTCTCGATCACTATGCGCTCAACGGCAGTTTGACGATCGATCTGGCCAGCGGCAAAGTCGACGCACACGCCAAGGAATGCGAAAACTGGCTGGTGCATCTGATCGAGACCGGGGTCGACGCGAATACGGGCGGCCGAGTCCGACGGCTGCGGCGATGGCTCGACGCCGGCACGTTCATGGTCACCTACGGCGACGGCGTGTGCGACGTCGATCTCAAGGCGCTGTTGCGCTTTCATCAGGCCTCGGGCCGCGTCGCCACGGTCACCGCCGTGCGTCCGCCGGCCCGTTATGGCGGACTGCTGTTCGAGGGCGATCTCGTCTCGCGGTTCACCGAAAAGCCGCAAGCCGGCGAAGGCTGGATCAACGGCGGTTTTTTGGTTTGCGAACCGAGAATCTTCGACTACTTGGATGGCGACAGCAGCAGCTTGGAAATCGCGCTGTTGGAACGGCTGGCCGAAGAAGGCCAACTGGCCGCCTATCGTCACGATCGTTTTTGGCAGTGCATGGATACGCTCCGCGACAAGCGGCAACTGGACGCTCTTTGGGAACAAGGCACGGCACCCTGGAAGGTATGGACATGAATTCATTTTGGCAGGATCGTCCGACGCTGGTCACCGGCGGCAGCGGCCTGGTCGGCGGCTGGCTGGTTTCACGCCTGCTGGATGCCGGTGCCGACGTGGTTTGCCTGGTACGCGATTGGGCACCGCAAAGCGAACTGGCCCGCAACGATTGGACCGGACGCGTGCGCATCGTGCGCGGCGACGTCTGCGACCAGCCGCTGTTGGAACGGCTGTTGGGCGAGTACGAGGTCGACAGCGTGTTCCATCTGGCGGCCCAAGCCATCGTGGGCGTGGCCAATCGCAACCCGGTCTCGACCTTCGAATCGAACATTCGCGGCACGTGGGCCCTGTTGGAAGCCTGCCGCCGCAGCCCCCGAGTGAAGCAAATCGTCACGGCCTCGTCCGACAAGGCCTACGGCGACCACGACCAATTACCGTATGACGAAGACGCGCCGCTGGAGGGTCGGCACCCGTACGACGTGAGCAAGTCGTGCGCCGACTTGATCGCCCGCAGCTATGCGGAAACCTACGATCTGCCGGTGGCCATCACGCGCTGCGGCAACTTCTATGGCGGCGGCGATTTGAATTGGAACCGCATCGTGCCGGGCACGATTCGCGCGGCCCTGCGCGGATTGCGGCCGATCATTCGCTCCGACGGGCTGTTCGTTCGCGATTATTTTTACGTCGAAGACGGGGTGGCCGCTTACATGCGCTTGGCCGAGTATCTGGCGCGTCGCCCCGAGCTGCGCGGCGAAGCGTTCAATTTCTCGAACGAATTGCAGATCACGGTTTTGGATTTGGTCAACGAAATCTTGCGGCTGATGGACCTGGATCTGAAACCCCAGGTGCTCAACGACGCTCCGCACGAAATTCGGCATCAGTACTTATGCGCCGCCAAGGCGCGGCGGCTGCTGGCATGGCAACCGCTGTTCAGTCTGGAACAGGGATTGCGGCCGACGATCGACTGGTACAAACATTTTTTGGAGCGGGGATCATGCACGACGCACAACCTGTCTGCCGATCTTGCGGGGAAGGCCGCCTGACGCCGCTGTTGGCTTTGGGCCAGATGCCTCTGGCCAATCGCCTGCTGACTGACGAACAGCTTGCCGCGGCCGAGCCCAGTTATCCGCTGGACCTGGTGCTATGCCCCCATTGCGCCCTGGTGCAAATCACCGAAACAGTGCCGGCCGAAGAGCTGTTGCGTCACTACCTATACTTCTCGTCGTTCTCCAACAGCATGTTGCTGCGCGCCCGCCAACTGACCGGCCAGATCATGGCCTCAAAAAAACTGCGTCCCACGAGCTTGGTGATCGAAATCGCCAGCAACGACGGATACCTGCTGCAAAACTATCAGGCGGCGGGCATTCCGGTGCTGGGGATCGAGCCGGCTGTGGACGTCGCCGCCGTGGCGCAAGGTGAAAACGGCGTGCCCACGCTGTGTCGTTTTTTTGGCCGCGACCTGGCCCTGCAGTTGGAAGGCTGCGGCCAGCCGGCAGACGTCGTGCACGCCCACCACGTGCTGGCCCAGGTCGCCGACCTGAACGGGTTCGTCGCCGGCCTGCGCATCGTGCTCAAGGATACCGGCGTGGCGGTGCTCGAAGTGCCGTACGTCAAAGACCTGATCGACCAGGTCGAGTTCGACACGATCTACCACGATCATCTCTGCTATTTTTCGCTCACCGCGGTGGCGCATCTGCTGGAGCGAAACGGTCTGGTCGTCCACGACGTCGAACGGCTTGCCGTCCACGGCGGCTCACTGCGATTGTTCGTCGGCAAGCAGGGACAGTCGTCGTCGCGCGTGAAAGCACTGCTCGACGAGGAAACGTCCTGGGGCGTCGAACAGGCCACGTTTTACCTCGGCTTCGGTCAGCGCGTGGAACGCCTGCGACATGAACTGATGACCTTGCTGCAACGGTTGAAGTCCGAGGGCCGACGGATCGCGGTCTACGGCGCGTCGGCCAAGGGGAGCATGCTGTTGAATTACTTCAAGATCGGCAGCGACATGATCGACTTCGTCGTCGATCGCAACACGTTCAAGCAGGGCCGCTACACGCCCGGCACGCACTTGAAGATCCACAGCCCGGAAAAACTCGCCGAAGACAAACCCGACTACGTGCTGCTGCTAAGCCGAAACTTTGCCGACGAGATTTTAGCCCAGCAGGCCGACTTTCGGCGGCGTGGCGGGCGGTTCATCATTCCGATCCCCAGCGTCAAAGTCGCTTAGCGCGGAGAAGTTCGGCAGTGCTCTTTACGGCATCGCACGTTCGCGGAGTGTTCTTGATCGAGCCGGAGCGGCGGATCGACGAGCGCGGATTCTTCGCCCGCACGTGGTGCCAGCAAGAATTCTCCGCCCGGGGACTCAACCCCTGCGTTGCCCAGTGCAATACGTCGCTGAGTCACAAACAGGGGACGCTTCGCGGCCTGCACTATCAGGTCGCGCCGCACGCGGAGGCGAAACTGGTGCGTTGCGTCCGCGGGGCCGTTTTCGACGTGGCGGTCGACTTACGGACCGATTCGCCCACGTTGCACCAATGGTTCGGCGCGGAATTGACGGCCGACAATCGCCAAATGCTGTACGTCCCCCAAGGTTGTGCCCACGGATACTTGACACTGTGCGATGACACGGAAGTGCTCTACCAGGTTTCGGATTTCTACTGTCCGCAAGCCGAGCGCGGCGTGCGCTGGAATGATCCCAAGTTTGGCATTTCCTGGCCCCAACCGCTGCGCGTCATCTCGCCGAAAGATGGTTCCTATCGACTCTTGGAAGACCAGCGGGCCGCCTGATGAGCAATCTGCAATCACGACGCAATGTGCGAGTGCTGGTGACCGGAGCCAACGGCTTTGTTGGCCGGCATTGCCTGCCGCTGTTGGTCCGCATGGTTGCCGAAGTTCATGCAGTGACTTCTCGTCCGACGATCGCCCGCCAGCCATCCGTCGACTGGCACCAGGCCGATCTGCTCGATCGCGGCGACATCAAGAATCTGATCGCTGAGATTCGGCCGAGCCACCTGCTGCACCTGGCTTGGCTGACGTCTCCGGGGCAATATCGCACCTCGCCGGACAACGCGCGCTGGGCCGAAGCCGGTATCGAACTGGTCCGACAGTTTGCGATTTGCGGTGGACGCCGACTGGTGATCGCCGGCACGTGCTTCGAGTATGGCCCCACCGAAAGTGCCTGCCGCGAATCCTCGACGCCGCTTTTGCCTGGCACGCCCTATGGCCAGGCGAAATTGGCCTTGTGGCAAGCCGTGGAAACGCTGGCCCGGCAACACGGACTCTCGGCTGCCTGGACCCGCACGTTCCACTTGTATGGACCGCACGAACATCCCCAGCGCTTCGTGCCGTCGGTCATCCGGGCGCTGGTCGAGGGTCGCCCGGCACTTTGCTCAAGTGGCGAACAATTTCGAGATTTCTTGCACGTGGCCGACGTGGCCGCGGCGCACGTGCGATTGCTCGACAGCGAAGTGCAGGGTGCAGTAAACGTCGCCTCGGGGCAGGCGGTCCTGGTCAAAGAAGTGGCCAGGGCCATTGGCCAACTGCTCCGGCGGACCGAACTGATTCAACTCGGCGCACTGCCTACGTCCACCAGCGAGCCGGCCGTACTGACAGCCGATGTCACACGCTTACGGCGCGAAGTGGGTTGGAGCCCGGAATACGATCTGCTGCGAGGATTACGACACACCATCGACTGGTGGCGCAACGGCGAGATACCTTTATGCTCTCATGCACTCCCTGCCCGGTATGTAACGCCCAGGCAACGGCTGAATTCCTGAGACGCGACGGCGTGCCAGTCCATCAGCACTTGCTGATGCCGAGTCGCCAGGCTGCGCGTTCGATGGCGCGCGGATCGCTCCGTATGCGCGTTTGCCGTCAGTGCGGATTTGTGTTCAACGCGGAATTCGATCCAGGGTTGCTCGATTACGGTGCGCAGTACGATAACTCGCTAAACTGTTCGGCCGCCTTCGACAGTTATCTCGACGACCTGGTTACCTACCTAACGCTCGAGCGGGGAGTGCACGAGGCTCGGATTGTCGAAGTCGGTTGCGGACAAGGAACCTTGTTGCGCAAACTCGTGGCCGACCCGGCAGTGGGCAACGAGGCCGTGGGTTTCGATCCCAGCTATCGGGGCCCGGAAAGCGATTTTTCCGGGCGAGTGCGATTCGTCAAGCAGTTCTTCGATGGGACTCAACTTGCGATCCGGCCCGACGTCGTGATCTGCCGCCACGTGCTAGAACACATTGAGCAGCCCGCGGCCTTTCTCGAGAGTCTTGGGGCGGCCTTGCAGGCCTCGGGCGCACTAAGCGCGCGGGTGTTCTTCGAGACGCCCTGCGTCGAATGGATCTTGCGCAATCAGGTCGTCTGGGATTTCTTTTACGAACATTGTTCGTTGTTCAGCAGCGGTTCATTGGCCTGGACGTTCTGTCGCGCCGGATTCGAAGTCTCGCGGGTGAAGCACGTGTTTGGCGGTCAGTATCTGTGGATCGAGGCCAATTGGTCGCGCAACCCGCCGCGGGCCGCCGGCTCGATGGCCGCCGCCGATCCTGGCGAGCTGCCCGGCCTGGCGGACCAGTTTGCCACGGTGGAACACGCGCAATGCTCAGCGTGGGTGCGCGAGACCGATCGTTTACGGCAGGCCGGTCGCATCGCCTTGTGGGGCGCCGGGGCCAAGGGAGTCACCTTCGCCAACCTGGTCGATCCTCTGGCAGAGCGGATCGACTGCGTGGTCGACGTCAATCCGAAGAAACAGGGGAAGTTTCTGCCCGGCACCGGCCATCCGCTGATCGCCCCGTCGCAACTGGGCGATTACCGAATTTCAACCGCGCTGGTGTTGAATCCGAACTATGTCGACGAAATACACCGCACGTTGCAGGCCTTGAATTCCCAGGTCGCAGTGCTCGATCTGATGGGCGCGATCCGCGTGTAAGGACATTGAACCATGGCGTCAACACACCAGGCATCCGTACGATCCGACGCGACTTCCCGTGATTCTAAAGGAGTCTCCGTGATTACCCATTCCGCCATCCAGCCGCATTCGCTGGATTGGATGATCCGCAGCGTTAGCCAACGCTATTCGTATGGCTTCACCTGGTTGGGTCGGCCGATCATTCAATATCCCCAGGACATCATGGCCCTGCAGGAAATCATCTGGCGGGTCAAGCCGCAACTGATCGTCGAAACGGGGATCGCCCACGGAGGATCCTTGCTGTTTTATGCCACGATGCTGGAACTGCTCGGCGGCGATGGTCTGGTCCTCGGGATCGACATCGACATCCGCGCCCACAATCGCGTCGAGATCGAACGCCATCCGATGTCCAAGCGGACTCGCATGATCGAGGGCTCGTCGATCGATCCGGCGATTGTCGAGGAAATGCATCGCCTGGCCGGCGACCGACAACCGGTGTTGGTGGCCCTCGATTCGAATCACACGCACGACCACGTGCTGCAAGAGTTGCAAGCCTACTCGCCGCTCGTGACCTCCGGAAGTTACCTGGTAGTGTTCGACACGGTGGTGGAAGACATGCCCCCCGGGTCCTTTCCCGATCGACCCTGGGACAAGGGGAACAATCCCAAAACCGCCGTGCACGAATTCTTGCTGACGAATCATCGCTTCAAAATCGACCGCGAGATCGAGGCCAAACTACAACTCACTGCGGCTCCCGACGGCTACCTGCGCTGTATCCAAGACGCCTAGCACAGTCGCTCCTGGGTTCGTCCCTATTTCGCTGCTGAGGTGCTCACTGTGAACGCGAATTTGCCCCTGGTCACGATCGGACTACCGGTCTACAACGGCGTGCCCCACCTGGAAACCGCGATCAAGAGTTTGCTGGCCCAGGATTATCCGAACATCGAATTCTTGATCTCCGACAACGCCTCGCAAGACGCCACGCCCGAGTTGTGCAGCCGCCTGATCGCCGGTCATCCGCACGCCAGTTATCGACGCAATGCGGAAAATATCGGTCCCTATCGCAATTATTTTGGCCTGATCGAACGGGCCCAGGGTCAATACTTCATGTGGGCCTCGCACGACGACAAATGGGACCCGCACTTCGTGACCGCACTGGTCGAGCGGCTACAGAGCGAACCCGACGCTGTGCTGGCGACCTCGGCCGTGATTCACCTGCGCGAAGACGGCACGCTGCGCAACGAGGCCCCCGATCGGCCGGCGCCTGGAAAAGGGGCGATCAATAACATCAAAATCCTGTTCGATGATCACGCCGCGAGCTGGATGTACGGCCTGTATCGCAGGGACTGGCTGCGAGCGCACGTCCACGAATGGAACGCCTACCCGCTGTGGGGTTTCGACGTGCTGTGGCTGACCGATGTTTGTCTGCGGTTCAAGGTGGCCGGCAACCAGGATGCAATTCTTTACAAGCGGATGCGCCGCAGCCGCTATGCCCCCCGCACCGCGCGGGCCGCCGTGGCTTTTTGGATCGCGATGTTCTGGCACTTGAGCCGGATCAGCCTCCGCCATACCCGCGGCTTCCGCCAGCGCACGGTGATGCTGGCCCTGGCGTGGTACTATGTCTATCGGCACTGCATTCGTCGCTCCAATCCGCTGCGCACGGCGTGGCGCGTGGTACGGATGGTGAGTCTGGCGGCCATTACCAGCCTGCCGATAGCCGTGGTTTATGGCTGGCGCCTCCTGATGCGCAAAAGCGATCCGGCTGTCTCAACCTAGTCCGTTGCAGGAGAACTGCCATGTTCAAGGAATTCAAAAAATTCGCGCTGCGGGGCAACGTGCTCGATCTGGCCATCGGCGTGATCATCGGCGGGGCTTTCGGCACGATTGTCAACTCGCTGGTTCAGGACATCATGATGCCGCCGATCGGCGTGCTGCTGAGCGTCAGCCACGCCCAGGATTTTCAGGACTGGTGCCTGCCGCTGAACGCCGACAAGGAGCACTTCGAGCTTGCCAGGTCGTTCAAATATGCCGCGGAAAACCAAATTGCCTCGATCAATTACGGCCGCTTCATCAACAACGTGCTCAGCTTCCTGATCATTTCGTTCTCCGTGTTCCTGGTGGTCAAACAAGTCAACCGGTTTGCTCCACCGGTGCCAAAAACGCGTGATTGTCCGCTGTGCTGTTCGACGATCCCGATCAAGGCCAAGCGCTGTCCCAACTGCACCTCGGAAATCGAGCCGATTGTCTCCTAAAGTGGGCCCTCGCAACGCCCGAGGACTGCCCCGATGGCACAAAGTCCGCGGAGCAAAACGGCGTGATCCGTTTTGCCGATTCGGTACAATGGTTTCGTTTCGGCCGTTCGCACTTTCTACCACCTCTTCTCGGGAATGCACTCGCCATGGCTCAGCCTCCAGCGTCGGCCTTGGGTCCGATGATGACCGGGTTTTGGGTTTCGCAGTCGATTTATGCGGCCGCCAAGCTGGCGCTGCCCGACTTGATCCACAAGGGGGCGAAAACGGCTGAACAACTGGCCGCCGCCACCGGCATGCAGGTTGAGCCCCTGTATCGGCTGCTGCGGGCCTTAGCCAGCGTGGGCATTTTCTGCGAAGATTCCCAGCGGCGCTTCGCCATGACCCCCATCGCCGAACTGCTGCGCAGCGACGTCGAGGGCTCGCAGCGCGCCTTGGCCATCATGATGGGCGAGGAACATTTTGCCTGCTGGAAAGAATTGCTCTATAGCCTGCGAACCGGAAAAACCGCCTTCGAAAAAATCTTCGGCGCGCCGGTCTTCAACTGGCTCTCTCAGCACCACGAGCAGGCGGCCATCTTCGACCAGGCCATGGTCAGCGTGCACGGGCGCGAAACCGGCGCGATGCTCGATGCCTACGACTTCTCCGGCATCAGCGTCTTGGCCGACGTCGGCGGCGGCAATGGCAGCGTGCTGCGCGGCGTGCTGACACGCTATCCAAAACTTCGGGGCATGTTGTGCGACCTGCCGGGCGTGATCGAGCGGGCCAAGCCCTTGATCGCGTCGGCCGGCCTGGCCGAGCGTCTGCAGACGGTTCCGACCGACTTTTTCGCCGCCGTGCCGCCGGGGGCCGATGCCTATCTGATGCGGCACATCATTCACGACTGGACTGACGAACAAGCGCTGCAAATCCTGCGCAATGTGCGCCGCGTCATAGGCCCCAAGGGCAGGCTTCTGGTGGTCGAAGGCGTGATCCCCCCGGGCAACGATCCGAATTTCGGCAAGCTGCTCGACTTGAATATGCTGTTGATCCCCGGCGGCAAAGAGCGCACCGAGGGCGAATATCGAGCGTTGTACGCGGCCGCCGGCTTCCGGCTGACGAACATCACGCCCACGGCCAGCGAAGTCAGCGTGATCGAAGGCCGCCCGGAATAGATTGCACTCCGGCCGCCCGCTGGCCGGCCATTCAGACTTAGCCAGACTGCGCGACTTGCCTGGAGTCAAAGCGTTCCAGGAGAGTCCGGCTTGTCAGAATTGCTGGCATCGGTTAGTTACAGCCGGCCATTGAACCTGCGGACCTGTCCGCTTCTTTGAGCCGCCACGTCTTTTTCGCAATCGCGCTGGTTTCGTTCCTCTCGTTCATCAATCTTGCGGTCCCGTGATTCGACGTCCTCGCGAGGTCCTGGGCTCCTGCTGCGCCAAGCGTGAAGGCCTCCGGTCGGCGCGCGTTGGGACGCCGATTCTCTGCGCGCTTATGGCCTTGGCTGCCTGGGGCTGCCAGACCCCGTCGAACCGTCGCGACTGGTCGCCCAACCAGGCCGTGCTGCCCAAGGCCGACTTCGAAGGCAACCAGGTGACAGTGCACAACGTTCGCAACACCGTCTATCGCACGGCCGACGACTACACCGTGCGGCACTACGACAAGACATATGACCTGGAGAAACTCGATTCGGTCGACTTCATCATGGTGCCGCTGCCCGAGGTGCCCGGCGGAGCGCACACGTTCTTGAGTTTCGGGTTCGAGGGGCAAGACTACGTGGCCATTTCCGTGGAAATCCGCCGCAAGCTAGGCGAGGAGTTTTCGGCCCTGCGCAGCCTGGTGAAGCCTTACGAAGTCATGTACGTCGTCGGCGACGAACGCGACCTGATCGAACTGCGCTCGATCCACTGGCTCGAAGACGTGTACATGTACCGGGCCGAAGCGACCCGCGCGCAGATGCGGGCGCTATTTGTCGACATGCTCAAGCGGGCCAACCAGCTCGAGCGACAGCCCGAGTTCTATAACCTGGTGACGAACAACTGCACGACGAACATCGTGCGGCACATTAACGACGTGGCGCCGCATAGCGTTCCCTATACCTACCAGGTGCTCTTTCCGGCTTACTCCGACCGGCTGGCGTACCATTTGAACCTGATCAAGATCGACGGCTCGTTCGAGCGCACGAAACAACAGGCGCGCATCAACGAGCTGGCCTATATTCACCGCGAGAGTCCCGACTTCTCGGTCAAGATCCGCCGGGATAGCAGTCCGATCGTAGCGCGAAGACAGCCCTAGCGGGCCGCAGTCCGGCCGTTGGCCAGGCGAATCGCCAACTGGTCGCACGACAGCTCGCCGGTCGCGCCGAGCAGCCCCAGGGCGACGATGGCCACCCGCGCCGTGGGCGGAACCTTGAGATGGGCGCTGCGGAGTTGCCAATCGAAGCTGCCGGTCCACGGGCCGACCGCTTGCTGCCCCACTGGCATGCGATTTTCATCGAAGAAGCTGATCAGGACTCGCGGCTGCTGATCTTGCGATAATCCCGGCTCGACGTGGCGGGCCTGCACCCAGATGTCCACGGCCAGTTCGGCCACTTGCCGGCCGTCAACGCCGATGGCTTGCAGGGCCTGCGAGTTGCGGCCCGGTACGCGATTGTTGAAGGTGATGCAATGGCCCACCTCGGCCGGTGGCCCGCCGGGCTCGATCGTGGCCTGGCGCACGTAGTACCAGCCGGCCGGCTTGTCGGTGTCGAGCTGTTGTTCGAAATCGCCATTAACCAGCTCCGTGAGCGACTTGCCGGCCTGTGCGGCGCGCAGCGATTCGGCTTTGCCGGTCATGGGCACGAAGAACGTCGGCTCGCGCGACTCGACGACCAGTTTGCCGTCGTGCTTGGTCATCACATACAGCGTTTGCTGATAGCGCTCGCCGAGCGGGATGACGATCCGGCCCCCCTCACGCAATTGGTCGACCAGCGGGCGTGGAACTTTTTCGGGCGAGCAAGTGACGATGATCTTGTCGAAGGGAGCCTGCTCGGGCCAACCCAGGTATCCGTCGCCGATTTTCAATTCGATGTTTTTCGTGCCCAATCGTTGGAAAGTCTTGCGAGCCCGTTCGGCCAAGGGCCGCTCGATTTCGATGGTATAAACCTGTTGGACCAATCCGGCCAGGATGGCCGCCTGGTAGCCGCTGCCGGCGCCGATCTCGAGCACGCGGTCGGTGGGCCGCGGATCGAGCTGCTGCGTCATCCAGGCCACGATAAACGGCGGCGAGATCGTCTGATGCTCGCCGATCGGCAGAGCCATGTCGTAATAGGCATACGGTCGTACGTCGGCGGGCACGAATTCATGCCGCGGAACCGTGCGCATCACGGCCAGAATCGCCGGATGTTTGATACCGGCGGTCGCCACCTCGGATTCGACCATCAAGCTGCGCGCCGCGGCCCACTCGCGCGCCGATTGGGCCAGACCAACGGTCGCCATCAGCCAGAAATTCGCAAGCCCCAGCGTGCCGAAAGTCAGCCGTTTGGTCCAACGTAGATTTCGCATAACTGCCCGGATCGTGGGTCGAGAGCGGTTTTCGGAATCTTTATTTAGCCGATCCACGGCAACCCCGAAAGACGAATCTCCGCCGCGGCCGGCAGGGACCGATTTATCGCCGCCTCCAGAGACGCTATCATCGAGCGTGAATCAAGTTTTCCAATCGCGTGTTTGATGGGGCCGATCCAAGACGATTTTGGCCGCCGCGGCATCTGGCCCGTGCTCGTCCGAAAGACCGCGGCCGTACGAGACTGACTCGATCAGACACGCGGTAAGTCGACAACACTCCGGTTTTCCCGATGCACGTTTCAGCTCGCATGCAGGCCGTCCAGCGGCCGATCATTCCGGTCGTGGGCGAGTTGATTCGCCAGCATCCGGGCACGATCTCGTTGGGTCAGGGGGTGGTCCACTACGGACCGCCGCCAGAGGCCATCGAACGCATTGCCGTGTTTTTGGCCGACCCACAGAATCATAAGTACAAATCGGTCGAGGGCATTGCCGAATTGGTCCAGGCGCTGGAAAAAAAACTGCTAGCCGAAAACGGCATCGCCGCCGGGCCGCACAGCCGGGTGGCGGTCACGGCCGGCGGCAATATGGCGTTCTTCAATGCCCTGCTGGCCATCGCCGACCCGCAGGACGAGATCATTCTGCTGGCGCCCTACTATTTCAACCACGAGATGGCCGTCACGATGCTCAACTGCCTGCCGGTGGTGGTGCCGTTGGACGCCAACTACCAGCTCGACGTCGAGGCCGTGGGTGGCGCGATTACTACGCGCACGCGGGCCGTAGTCACGATTTCGCCCAACAACCCCAGCGGCGCGGTGTATACGGCCGAGGCGCTGACGGCGATCAACGATCTCTGCCGACGTCGAGGCATTTATCACATCAGCGACGAAGCGTATGAATATTTTGTCTACGACGGCGCGCGGCATTTTTCGCCCGGTTCACTGCCCGACGCGGCCGAGCACACGATATCGCTGTATTCTCTGTCCAAAGCCTACGGCATCGCCAGTTGGCGCATCGGCTATATGGTCATGCCCCAGGCGCTGAGCGTCGCGGTGCGAAAAGCGCAGGACACGATTCTGATTTGTCCGCCGGTCATTTCGCAGCAAGTCGCCGTCGGGGCGTTGGTCGCGGGTCCCGACTATTGCCGGCGACAGATCGAGCGCGTGGGCCAGGTGCGTCGGATGGTGCTCGACGAGTTGGCGGCGGTGCGCAGTTTTTGCACGATTCCGCCGGCCCTGGGCGCCTTTTATGTCCTGCTGCGCGTCGATATGCCGTTGGATTCGATGGCGATCGTCGAGCGGCTGGTGCGCGAGTTCGGCGTGGCGGTCATCCCTGGCACGACCTTCGGCCTCGAGCAGGGTTGCTATTTGCGCGTGGCCTATGGCGCGCTGGACGCCGATACGATTGCCGAGGGTATCGGCCGGCTGGTGCGTGGACTAAAAACGATCGTGGGGGCCTGAAGGTTATGCAAGTCGTCGGTTGCCAACTCGACATCGCCTGGGAAAACAAACAGACCAACCACCAGCGCGTGCGCGCGATGCTGTCGGCCGTGGCGATCCAGCCCGGCGCTCTGGTCGTGCTGCCCGAGATGTTCGCCACCGGGTTCAGCATGAACGTCGCGGCGATCGCCGAACCGGCCGGCGGCCAGACGCACCAGTTTCTGGCGGAACTGGCTCGGAACTTAAAAAGTTTCGTTCTGGCCGGCGTGGTCACCCCAGCCGCCGACGGGCGTGGCCGCAATGAAGCGGTCGTATTCGGACCCGAGGGCCAGGCGTTGGCTCGGTACTGCAAGCTGTACCCGTTTTCGTACGCCGGCGAGACGCGACACTATCAGGCCGGCGAGGACATTGTCGTCTTCGAGTGGCACGATTTCGAGGTCGCCCCTTTTATTTGTTACGATCTGCGATTTCCCGAAGCGTTTCGACAGTCCGTGCGCTCGGGGGCCGAAATGATTGTCGTGATCGCCAACTGGCCGCAACCGCGCGAAGCGCACTGGCTGGCCCTGCTGCGGGCCCGAGCCATCGAAAACCAGGCCTACGTCGTGGGCATCAACCGGGCTGGCAGCGATCCGCACGTCGCCTACGGCGGCCACAGCCTGATCGTGGGCCCGCGGGGCGAAACCCTGGCTGAAGCGGGCGCGGGGCCGCAGATCCTAACGGCCGACGTCGCATCGGCCCCGCTGTTGGAATATCGCCAGCAGTTCCCGGCTCTGGCCGACATGCGGGCAGATTTCTTCCCCGAATGAATTGCCGATCTGGCCCTTGGCGCACGATTTTCCTCAGGTCTCTTCCATTGCGGCAGCGCAGCCGAGTACACTGATTTTGGGTAGTCCTGACCGCGGCAAACCGGCGTACCTCGGACTCGACCGGCCCGACGTGACGCCTGGAGTCGATTGCGTTTTTTTGATCTTCCAACTCCACTTGAGAAAGTCGCGCCATGAAGAAGTTTTTTCTGTTCTCGATGGCTGCCTGGCTGTTGAGCCTGCTGACGATCGGCGGCTCGGCGCGGTCCGAAGAATCCTTTGCGTGGCAACGAGACGTGATCTACGGCCGCAAATTCGGCACGGCGTTGACGATGGATGTGTTTACGCCCAAGCAAGGAGCCAACGGAGCCGCCGTGGTTCTGTGCATCAGCGGCGGATGGATTTCGGACCACGATAAGATTCAGCCGACGCTGGTTCAAGAACTGCTCAAGCACGGCTATACCGCGTTTGCCGTCGTGCATGGCAGCCAGCCCAAGTTCACCATTCCTGAATGCGTGGCCGACATGAATCGGGCCGTGCGTTACATTCGCGCGCACGCGACCGACTTTCAAATCGATCCGGCGCGCATCGGCATCAGCGGCGCCTCGGCCGGCGGTCACCTGTCGCTGATGCTCGGTTGCGCCGGCGACGCGGGCGATCCCCAGGCCAAAGATCCGGTCGACCAGGTTTCCAGCCGCGTGCAGGCCGTGGCCTGCTTCTTTCCGCCGACCGACTTTTTGAATTACGGCGAACCGGGGAAAAAATCGTTGGGCATCGAGCCGGAACACCAGTTCAAGGCGCCGTTCGATTTCCGCGTGCAGGATCCGGTCACCAAGCTCTTCATGCCGGTCGATCTCGAAACCCGCGAGAGAATCTGCAAGGAAATGTCGCCGGTCTACTATGTCACCAAAGACGACGCTCCGACTTTGATCATTCACGGCGACGCCGACACACTGGTGCCGTTGCAGCAATCGCAGTTGATCCTCGAAAAATTCAAGGAGGTGGGCGTGCCGGCGGAACTGGTCGTGAAGAAGGGCGCCAAACACGGCTGGCTGACGATCATGGCCGACTTCAAGACGATCGCGGATTGGTTCGACAAGTACTTGAAGGCGCCGGCCACTGCCCAGGCAGCCAAGTAGTCGCCCGCTGTTCGAAAAAAACTAGCAAAAAACGCCGGGACGATCAGATCGCCCCGGCGTTTTCGTTGGCCGGCGGAGTTGGCCGGGGGGGAAACCAATGGCTATTGAGCCGTTTTGGCCGTCACCGGCGCGGCGGTAGCCGGCTTGGCGACCGGCGCCGGGGTTTTGACCGGCGTGGCAGTGACTGTCGGCTTGGCTGCGACCGTCGAGATGGCCGTCACGTTGCCGGTTTTGTCCATCGTCACGCTGATCGGTGTCCCTTTCTTCAAGGCATCCAGCGCCCCGGCCTTGCCGTTGATCATCACCTTGACATCCTTGACCAACGGATACGTATGGTCCTTGCCGTTGCGGCCGACCATGACCAGCTTGCCGGCGCCGGTGGAGACAAACGCTCCGGTGTGCGAAAGATGCTCGGTCTTGTGAGCCTTGGCTTCGGCCGACGTGGCCCACAGGCCCACGGCTAAAGCAGCCACACCCATCGTTGCGATTGCAAATCTCATGGCACTCTCCTCGGGTAAAAAGAACACGCGGCGCTTTAGGCAAGCGAGGACACCCAGGGTCCTCGACGATTTTGGCTTGTCCCTCGGTGCGCCGGTGCACTTAGATTGTTGGTTTGGTTACTGCTGGAACCACAGCGAGAAATTACGCCCGGCCACGCCGAAACCGGCTTGCGGATAGGCATAGCCGTAGTTGCCGTAGCTGTAACCGTCATAGCCGCTGCCGCTGCCGTAGCTGCCATAGATGGGGACCGGAGCATAACCGACACCCCAACCGCCGTAATAACCGCCGCGGTAAAAGGCTTGGTGTCCGTGGGCCGGGCCATGACCGTGGTGAACGTAGCCATGGGCCATCGCCACATTCGTGCCGCAAAAAAACATTCCCAAACCCACCAAGGTCAACACGATTCGTCGCATGGCAAACTCCTTCACTTGCATGGCCCCAAGTCGTTTTCCACGGCTCGTTAAATGGTTGTTTCCCTGACTCTCCAGGTAATGCAGTCGGCGTGCCAAATGGTCGGCGCGCGAACCGTTTGGGACCAAAAGGCTGGATTTTCCAGGAGATAGGACGTCGACCCCCGAATGTCGGCCGGCGAGTTCGTTGAAAAGCGCACTCGATCTGACGGCAGTCACAGTCGCTTTGGGCAAAGATCGCAGTCGGTGGCTGGCGCCGCGTCGACTTTGGGACGCAACACGACTTCCTGGGCGCCCGGGACACGCGGAATCCCGATCAGAATCTGGCCACGAATCACCCGATCTTTTCCAATCCGCAGGCATGAATCAGCCCGCGGGCTCCGCTGCCTGGTGGGCTCCGGCGGTCCATTCCGGCTATAATGGGCCCAATGGCGCCGGCGTCTCTGGACACGGCTATTTTTTCAGATCGCTCCCGATTTTCATTCCCTGTCGTCCCAGATTCGCCTTATGATTTGCGTCAGCATCGCTCGCGGCCGGCACCGGCACATGATCGCCGAACATCGCCACCTGGTTCAACAGGGCGCCCAGTTGGTCGAGTTGCGGCTGGACTATATCAACGGCGAAGTCAACCTGAAACGGTTGTTAGTCGATCGGCCCTCGCCGGTCGTGGTGACCTGCCGCCGGGAACGCGACGGAGGCAAATTCAGCGGCAGCGAAGACCAACGGCTGATGCTGCTGCGTAGCGCCATTGCCGAAGGCGTGGAATACATCGACCTGGAAGAGGACGTCGCCGCGGTGGTTGCGCGGTACGGCAAGACGAAGCGGATTGTCAGCCTGCACGATTACCGCAAGACGCCGGACGACCTGACCGAGATCCATGCCCGCCTGGCAGCGCTCGACGCCGACGTCGTGAAGATCGCCACGACAGCCAACCAATCGCACGACAATCTGCGGATGTTGCAACTGATCGAGCGCTCGAAAGTGCCGACCGTCGGCATTTGCATGGGCGACATCGGCACCCCCTCGCGCATTTTGGCGGGGCGTTTTGGCGCCCCGTTCACGTTCGCCACGTTCCACCATGAGCGCACGCTGGCGCCGGGTCAATTCAGCTATCAGCAGATGACCGAGATCTATCATTACGACCGCATTGACGCCCAAACCACGGTCTATGGCGTGATCGGCGACCCGATTGCCCACAGCCTCAGTCCGATGGTGCACAACGCCGCGTTTCGTCGCTTGGACATCAACGCCGTGTACGTGCCGTTTCGCGTGCCGCGCGAACACCTGTCGCAGTTTTTGGAGGACGCGCCGGCCTTGGGCATCAAGGGGCTGAGCGTCACCATTCCGCACAAGGAGGCCGTGCTCAAAAAACTGTCGGCCACCGACCCCAGCATGGCGGGCATCGGCGCGGCCAACACGCTGATGTTCAAGGACCGGAGAATCGTCGGCTACAACACCGATCATCTCGCCGCGCTGGAAAGCCTCGAGCAGGCGCTGGCAGCCCATCACGGCCGTCGCGGCACGCTGGAAGGTCAGACGGCCCTGGTTTTGGGGGCAGGCGGAGCCGCCAAGGCCATCGCCTATGGCCTGAAGCAGATGGGGGCCCAGGTGGTGATCGCCGGCCGAACCAGCCAGCGGGCCCAGCAATTGGCCGACGCGCTGAAGTGCAAAACGGTCGATTGGGCCAACCGCTATTCGTTCCAGCCCGACGTGCTGGTCAATTGCACGCCGGTGGGCATGCACCCCAATGTCGACGCCACGCCCTACGACAAACATCATTTGCGTCCTTCGATGGTCGTGTTCGACACCGTCTACAATCCGGAAAACACCCTCTTGCTCAAGGACGCTCGCAGCCAAAGCTGCACCGTCGTGACCGG
>JBGQKM010000093.1:0-19068 GCA_041499515.1 Planctomycetia bacterium
CAAAAAAGCTACCGAATGCATGCTAGAGGCGTCCCCGTGACCCGTATGCTAGTGGTGTCCCGGCGAGCCCTTTGCACACGGCGTCGGCAAATCCGAGCCTTTACGGCGGTCGTGCATGATTTGAACAACCAGGTACCACACGATGGCGACGTTCACGAGCGTGATGATTACGCCTACCGTTGTTAGGTGGTGAAACAGCTCGTAGAACTCGACCGGTAACAGCGAGCCGGTGATGCCAACGGTCATGAACTCAGCCCATCGCTTTCTGCGGCAAAGTCCAATGCCCTCGACCAAGAGCAGCGCTGAATAAATGAATGAACCTGCGGCGACTTCTTCGAGTATCCGTTCATCCACCGACGACAATTTGGCAATCAGGCCGTCAAAATATGGGCGAGCGATCCACAGTCTGTTGATCCAATCCGATGCCGCTTCGCCCAGGTTTTGATCTCGCCAGTACACCAATCCAATCCCCAGGCCAAATAAAAGGACGCTTTTGACGAGCTTGAAGACGCCGATTGCAACCAGGGCGGCGTTGGACCTCTTCTGCCGAGATTCATCAGGAGGAGACATTTGGTCAAATGGGAAAATGGTCAGAGCAAGCGTGGGATCGAACAACCTCGGCTAGATCATCCGGTTCACGACTTCAATCTTATTCACGACTCGTTCGACACCCTTGATCCCGGCGACAGCTTCAACCGTCGGTGGAATTTTGGTCCGAAACGGCACAGATGTGTCGCAAAAGTTCGTCGAAATCAATTATTTCGAAAAAGCTGGACGAGTGGTTCCATAGGGGGCTGACAGGATAAATCAGGTCTGCCCGGCACTTTTCAATGGACGGCCCCGGCGACTGCGGGATGTTTTGCCAGAGGTCTGTGCAATCCGATAGATCGTCGATGGATGGACACCAAGTTTCTGACTGATGTCAGCGACTCGTTCGCCAGCACGCAGCATGGCTTTGGCCGTCTGGTGGGTTTTAATCGGCAGATAATGTTTGCGGGCCTCAGTCGGATTCTCGATCTCGAACAATGGTTTGAAATAGGCGAACAAATCTCGAATAGCGTTGTGCAATCGACCGAACGGCTTGTTCGAGTAGCACTCCAAAAGCGTGTCGGCCTTGCTCGGAGAGCCGTGCGCCAAACACAAGCTCGCCAGTTCGTCGCCACCGTCATAGTTTTGGCGCAGCAAGTCGGGCAAGGTGTCTCGCAGCGTACCGAATGGCAGCCGAGGAAAATTAGGTTCGCTCTTCGTAACTCGGTCGAGCAAGTCTTTCCACTGATTGGCAAAGCCGACCTGGGCGTTTTTCGACTCCTCCATGTACAGCGGACTGCCTTCTTCCGATACAAATACTAATTGCGAACCAATGCGTTGCGAACGCTCGATTCCCCACGGCAAGAATTCTGCGACCGGCGACCACAAAAGCCATTCGCCAAACACATCAGTCTTTGGGCGAAAACGGCGTACGAACGTATCGGCGTTACTCGATTCAAATCGCAGCCGCTTTTTAAACGGATGCGCCTCATGGAAAATAATATCGCCCACCGTCAGGCGACCCAGTTCTGCCGCTCCCATGGCGCAGTTGAGGCCAAGGTAGATACCGAGCCGCTCCATCGGCGTCGCATGCTGATTGATGGTCGCCAGTTGTTCAGCCGTGTAGATGGGCTTCACGATGGCCGAAAGTGATTGTTCGTTGCCAAGTTTCGAAATGCGTCGGGACGTTGACTGAAAGCCTCGGGGCATTCGCCACTCAAACTGCTCCGTAACATCAAGCCAACGAAGAAACCGGAATAGTTCAGAAATCTGATGGCGTGCGTCGTCACGGCTCGACGGTTTGCCATGCTTTGTGACCGGTCGGTTTCTCCAGTGACTCACCATTGCCGAGCAGGCTTCAAGATTGAGCAACGCAAGCTGGGTATTTGCATGGCTCGTCTTAAACCGATTGACACGCTCCTTGCGCCCTTTTTGTGACGGCTTAAGCTCGCCGCTTGGCAATCGGTCGCCCGTGCGGTCTATGTCAGCGGCGTACGCATCCAGAGCCTGATGAAAAGTCCCTTGCACGGGCTGAACAACGAATTTGGAAGCCAGTCGGCCCTGCCGAATCTCGAACTCCTGCTGGGTCACGAGCTTCGTTTCCACTTGCCGTTTGTTTTTCTGTGCGCCGTCGAGATAGGCATCTGGGTCGGTCGGTACGAAGAGCAGAAACGGAAATAACTTTTGCGTGCAATTGAATCTGGCAGCGTATTCCGTATCCGTCTCTTTCTCTTTGCGATGGAGCGTGATCGTCGGATTACCCTCGATGATTTGTTGGGCAAGCGACAACGTGAACTCGTGCCAGTGAGGTTTGTGGGGACCATGCTTGCCGCACGTATAGTGGGAAACCATGTGGTCCCAAAGTTGAGCGAGCCGGGCAATCGATTGTTCGGCCTGCCGTCGATCCCGCCCGAGGTTGAACCGGTGGTCGATGTAGGTCGCCAGTATGGGGTCGAAACGGACGCCCAGGTAGGGGCGGAAGTAGCCCTTGGCATCCGGGGTCGGCAAGCAACGTTCACCCTTCTTTGGCCGAGGCATGTTTCGCTTCACTGGAGTTGGAGAAGGTGTCAGGTAAATCGTCAAAACCTGACACTAAAGGGTCGTTTACCTGACACTAAACCTGACACTTTGGCAGTTTCTAGCCTCCTTTACAAGCCGCCATTTTACACAACTCTATAAAAAAAGACACCTTGCGTCAAACGCAAGGTGTCAGGTAAGTGGAGGCGGCGGGAATCGAACCCGCGTCCCGCGATATTTCCATGGGGGCTTCTACGTGCGTAGTCGGATCATTTACGCGTCTCGCCGGCCGACCCCTAACCGACGAGGTGCCTGGCCAGCCAGCCGGGAACGGTTTTTAGCCTCGGGCGTGCCCAGCAATGACCCAAGACGATTCGGATTTGGTGACGAGTTTTTGGGCCTCTCCGACTAAAGCCCGCAACTCGGGTTACCTATCTCTAGGCAGCCAAAGCAAAGCTATCTTCGACATTTGAAGATATTGGTCAGCTTTTTACGTGGCCCACTGACCAACCACGGCACGCCACCCACACTTCATGCTATCCGGTCGAACCCAGTTCGCCCCCGAACTAAGAGCCAGCGGACAAAACCGCCGGGGACTGTCCCGATTTTGCGGAGTCCGCGGAGCAAAATGGGACTGTCCCCCTCTCCGAGAGGTTTTGTCCGCTGGCTCTAAAGCAAAAAGATCAGGCAAGCAAGGTATTATACCACATCTCGCCGGCGGTCAACCGAACTTCAGCCAGCCGCCAGCGCCCCGGTCGCCAGGCCGTAGAGAATCAGCCCGCCGACCACCAGCCGGTAGAGAATAAACAGATACGTCGAGTGCGTTTTCAGATAGCTCAACAGAAAGGCGATCGACGCATAGCCCACGATGCCCGAGACGACCGTCGAGACCACCAGCGCCACGACGTCTTGTTGCGTGCCGAGCAAATCGCCGCGGGCTTTGTAGAGCTGAAAGATGCCCGCGGCCAGTACCGAGGGGAGCGAGAGCAGAAATGAAAAACGGGCCGCCGTTTCGCGCGACAGGCCGGCGAACAGGCCGGCGGTGATCGTGACGCCCGAGCGCGACGAGCCGGGCACCAGGGCCACGGCCTGCGCCAGGCCCGTGATGATCGCGTCGGGCCAGGTGACATTTTCCAGGTGTTTCTGCGGCGTGCCGCGATGCACGCGCCAGCGCACCACCGCTTCGGCCAGGGCCAACAGCACGGCCAGGCCGATCATCGCGCCGGCGATCACGTACAGCGATCGCAGACTGGTTTCGATCTGTTCCTTGAACAGCAGGCCGCAGACGACGATCGGAATCGTGCCGACGATCATCATCCAGCCCATTCGCGCGTCGAGATCGTCCCAAGGCCGGCGGCGCGCGATGCCCAGCGTCCAGGCCCGGCCGATCCGCAAAATGTCATCGCGAAAGTAGGCCAGCACCGCCACCAACGTGCCGATTTGAATAACCGCCGTGAAGGCCGCGCCCGGATCGTCCCAGTGCAATAGCGCCGGTACGATCCGCAGGTGGGCCGAGCTGCTCACCGGCAGAAACTCGGTCAGGCCTTGCACGATTCCCAGAAGGAGAGCGCTAATCCAATCCACGGGCGTTGGTTCACCTGGCAAACGGGGTTGGCGAGGGGGGTTTCGCTGGGTTTATCGGGAGAAATTTCGGGCCGACGCACGAGTTCGACGGCAAACTTGCGCGGCGTCCCTTCAATGCCATGCGAAAACTTGTCATAATGCCGGGTCGGTTCGACAGGGACGTTTTGAGTCCCGTCGTTTTAGCAGGTCCGAGGAAAACTCAGAAGGGGAGCGATGTACAAGAATTTAAGTCCCGAGGCGCTTGGAATTTCGGATTGCGAGGGCGGAATCATCGAGTTGGCGTTGTCGCACGGGTTCAAGGGACTGGATCTCGATCTCGTGGCGTTCGCCGAGCAAGTCAAAACCCAGGGCCTGGCCCGAGCTTCGCGATTGATCGTCAGCGCGCGGCTCAAGATCGGCAGCTTCCGTCTGCCGGTGCGTTGGGAAGACGATTCGCCCGACTACCAGGCCGACCTGCAGCGGTTGCCCGCGCTGGCCGAAATCGCGATGCAGTTGGGTTGCACGCGGGCCACCACGTTGATTCTTCCGGGCAGCGACACGCGGCCGTATCACGAGAACTTTGAGTTTCATCGCCGACGTTTGGCCGAAATGGCCGACGTGTTGCGTCCCTATAAGATTCGTCTGGGCATCGGTTTCTTGGCGCCAGTTCGCTGCCGCACCGGAATGGCGTTTCAGTTCATGCAAACATTCGACGAAGCGCTGCTGCTGTTGCGCATGATCGGTCCGGCGAATGTCGGCTTGGCCTTTGACACATGGCATTGGCACGTCAGCGGCGGAAAGCTGGAAACGTTGCGGGCCCTGGCGGCCGACAAGATCGTCACCGTATCGCTGGCCGACGCCGACGCACCGATCGCCGCGGCCGATGCCGAGCTCGCGTCACGCCGCCTGCCGGGCGAGAACTCGGTGATCGACATTCCGGCCGTGCTGCTGACGCTGGCCGAGTTGGGCTATGATGGTCCGGTGACCCCCGCGCCCGACAAGAGTCAGTTCGGGTCCTTGAGCCGCGATAAGGTCGTCAAAAACACCGGCGCGGCGTTGGATTGGGCCTGGAAGGCGGCCGGTTTGAATCCGGCCGGAAGATTGGTCGCCGTGTCGGGCCGCTAAACAAGTTTGGACAGCCGTGTTTCATTTCGACCGCGGTCTCAAGCTGACGAAAGCCGATCTGGCGATTGATTTTCGTCGTCGTCAGCCCCGGGCCTTCGTGTCGCACGCCCATGTCGACCACATGGCGCGGCACGAATTTGCCTTGTGCACGCCGGCCACGGGCGCGTTGTACCAATTCCGCTATGGCTCGCGACCGACGCGCGATATGCCCTATGGCGAACCGCTGGAGTTCGGCTCTCTGCGGCTGACGACCTATCCGGCGGGCCACTGCTTGGGCTCGGCGATGCTGCTGGCCGAAGACGGCCAGCGGTCGCTGTTGTACACCGGAGATTTCAAACTGGGCGAATCGGCCACCGCGGTGCGGGCCGAATTGCCGCGGGCCGACGTGTTGGTGATCGAAAGCACCTACGGCAACCCATTCTATCGCCATCCGCCCCGCGATACGGTGCTCGATCAGCTCTTTACGCTGGTGGGGCAAACGATCGCGCGGGGATACACGCCGGTGGTCGAGGCGTATGTGCTCGGCAAGAGCCAGGAAGTCACGCGGCTGTTGACCGGCGCGGGGTTTCCGGTGCTGCAACATCCGAAGGTGTTCGAGATCAGCCAGGTGTACCGCGCCTGCGGGGTCGAATTGGGCGATTGCCAGGTCTATCCGGGCCACTGCCTGCCGGGGCACGTGGTCATCGTGCCGCCACACATGCACCGCGCGGGCCGGTTGCCAGGGCTGAAAAAAACGGTCACCTTCGCGGTCACCGGCTGGGCCATGCACGACCGGTCGCGCGACCGGTTGGGCGTCGATCATGCCATCGCGCTTTCGGATCACGCCGACTACGACGAGTTGCTGGAAGCCGTGGAGCGCGTGGCGCCCGAGGCGATCTACTGCACGCACGGCCCGCGGAGCTTCGTCGACTGTCTGCGAGCGGCCGGCCACAACGCCTTTCCGCTGGACCCCCAGCCGGGCAAACAGGCCGCGTCGGCCAGCGACCAGTTGCGGCTGTTTTGACGTCGGGCGCGTCGCCCCCGTGGCCCTACTCCCAAGGCAACCCGGGCCCGGGCCAGTCCCCAAAGCGGAGCCGAAACCCCGAGACACCGCGCGATGGTGGCAGCAAATCGTTTTGATAGAATCCATGTGTATGGTCCCTGGGCGACGGCGCTGGATACGGAACCCGGCGCGCGGCTCAGCACTTTTTGGCAGAGGAGAATGGCAATGCTTCCTATCTTGAATCGCACGGCGTCTCGACTTTCGACCCGCGCGCGGATGTGCCTGGCGGCCTCGGCGGTGGTTGCCCTGGCTTCGCCGTTCATCAACGTATCGCGAACACCGATCGCACAGGCGGAGGACGCCGCGGCTGCGGCCACCACGCCCAAGGATCCGCCCACCGAGTTCTTTCCGCCGCTCACCAAGAGCGAGGAAAAGATCCTGGCCGAACTCGAAAGGCAAACCGCCGTTCTTGAATTCCAGGAGACGCCGCTGCAAGACGTATTGGACTTTCTCCAGGACCACCACGGGATCGAGATCCAGATAAATGTCAAAGCCCTGGAGGACGCCGCGATCAGTTCGGACACGCCTGTCACATTCCACTCGAAAAGCACGACACTCCGCTCGGCACTGCGTTTGATGCTTGGGAGCCTCGACCTGGCATTTGACGTCCATGACGACGTGTTGCAGATCACCACTAAAGAGCAAGGCGACGCATTGCTTTACACCCGGACCTATCCCGTCGACGATCTGGTCGAGCCGTCCGACTATGACAGCCTGATCAAAGCAATCACGACCGGCGTATGTGGAAACACTTGGAATCTGGTTGGCGGGCCGGGAGAAATCGTTGCGGTGAAGGGCGCGAAAAGCCTGGTTGTGTTTCAAACGCACGAAACCCACGACAAGGTCCTGGAACTGCTACGATCGCTGCGCGCGGCGCGCGATGCCACCGCCGGGCACGCCGACTTGAAGAAGAAGAAATAGCGCGGGTCAAAAGGATGATGCGTGGCGCCAGGTGCCACTGGCTTTGCCAGTGGTCGTACCTTCCGACGCATTCGCACTGGCGGAGCCAGTGGCACACGGCTCTTGACGGTCATCCGTTGTTTTTCAACGGCCACCTACGCGCCATTGTCGGCCGGATGCACGAGGCGGTAGGTTTTGTAGCCGCCGCTGATGTTGGACGCCGCGAATCCTTTTTGCCGCAAAATCCGGGTCGCCAGATAACCGCGTTGTCCGACCTGGCAGTAGACGGCGATGTCGCGCTCGTGCGGCAATTCGCTCAGATGAGCTCGCAGATCGTCCACCGGGATGTTGACGGCCGCTGGAATATGGCCCGCGGAAAATTCCTCCGCCGTGCGCACGTCCAGCAAAAACGGACGCTGGTCCGGCGGCGTGGCCAGCAGCGTTTCGACATCGACTTGCGGGTGGTCGCCCCGCAGCCATCCGGCGGCCACGAACCCGGCCATGTTCACCGGGTCTTTGGCCGAGCCATATTGGGGCGCGTAAGCCAACTCCATCTCTTCGAGATCGAAAACGGTCATGCCGGCCTGAATCGCCACGGCCAGCACGTCGATCCGCTTGTCGACGCCCGCCCCGCCAACTGCCTGCGCGCCCAGCACGCGGCCAGTCTGCGGATCGAAGAGCAACTTGAGCGTCATGGCCTCGGCGCCGGGATAGTAGCCGGCATGATGGGCCGGATGGACATAAATCTTTCGGTAGGGCCGTTTGGCTCGTCGCAGCACTTTTTCTGAACTGCCGGTCATCGCCGCCGTGCACTGGAACACGCCCACGATGGCCGTGCCCTGGGTTCCGCGATAACGGGCCGTGCGACCGAAGATATTGTCGGCGGCGATCCGCCCCTGCCGATTGGCAGGCCCGGCCAGCGGCACCTGCGTGGGCTCGCCGGTCACGAAATCCTGCACCTCGATCGCGTCGCCCACGGCATAAATATCGGGATCGCTGGTCTGCAGGCGATCGTTGACCCGAATGCCGCCGCGCGGACCGACTTCCAGCCCGGCGTCGACCGCCAAGGGGTTTTCCGGCCGCACGCCGATTCCCAAGACGACCAATTGTGCCGGCAGTTTTTGCCCCGACTTCAATTGGACGGCAAGTCCCTCGGGCGTCTGCTGGAACGCCTCGGCGGATTGGCCCAAGAGCAAGGTGACGCCCTGGGCCGTCAGGTGTTCGGCGATTGGCGTGGTCATTTCCTTGTCGAACGGCGGCAGGACCTGGTCTTGCAGCTCGACCACCGTGGTGGCGATGCCGCGACGCACGAGATTCTCGACAAGCTCCAGGCCGATGAAGCCCGCCCCCACGACCACCGCCTGCCGCACGCCCTCTGCGAGCCGTTGCACGATGCGGTCCATGTCTTGCATGTTTCGCAGCGTGAAGATGCCGGGCAGGTCGATGCCCGGAATCGGCGGCCGCAGCGGAGCGGCTCCCGGCGCGAGGATCAGCTTGTCGTAGCTTTCTTCATACACGCGTCCCGTGTCGAGCTGGCGGATGCGAACTTTTTTTGATGTCCGGTCGATGGCTTCGACCGACGAATGAACGCGCACGTCGAGATTGTAGCGGGTCTGCATGCGCTGGGGCGTGACGATCAGCAGTTTGTCTCGATCGACGATCTGGCCGCCGACGTAATAGGGCAGCCCGCAATTGGCAAACGAAACGTCCGGCCCACGCTCGACCAGCACGATGTGGGCGTCTTCCGACAAACGCCTGGCGCGCGCGGCCGCCGAGGCCCCTCCGGCGACGCCCCCGATGATGAGCAATTTCATAAAAGAGCCTTTTCGCTGCGAGTATTGGAGATTGACGCCCCACGGTCACATGACGTTCTTGGCCAGCGAAGTTTCACCGTCGCTGGCAGCTTAGCACCGCACTAATGCTGCACGTTTTGGCTCATGCCGCACGCATCGGCCGATCCCTGGACTCGGTTCCAGGGCATGCGGGCCAGCAGCAGGCCCATGCCGCAGGTGTCGGTGACGCCGGAGAAAACCAATCCGGCGCCGACAAAGGCCGACAGGCCGAAGAACGCCGGGTGGACGAACCAGCCCAGCGCTGCGCCGAGCAACACGAGCGATCCGGCCGCGATCCGCACCTGGCGCTCCAGCGAAACGGCCTTTTGGCCCCGGACCACCGGCAGGCCACAATTGGCCCAGGCCAGCGTGCCTCCCTCGACGTTAACCACGTTGGCGTCGCCGAAGCTGAGAAACTTCTCACACGCCTGCCGCGCCCGGCCGCCCGAGCGGCAGATCACATACAACGGCTCTTGCAGCGCGGCGTCGCGGGCCTGAGCCATCGTGCGCTGGTCGAGTTGATCCAGCGGCAGATTGCGGGCCTGGGCGACGTGCAGCTCGCGATATTCCGCGGGCGTGCGAACGTCGATGAGCGCGATCGCTTGGCCCCGCGCGCAAAGATCGGCCAGGGCCCGGGGCGTAATGGTTGCGGTGCTCATGGTTATCTCCCGGAGTTCCTTGTTATATTGTGGATAAGAAAAACTAGCGGCGTCCGTCGCCAAAGCGGGCCTCGACGCAAGCCATGATGTTCGCCAGATGGGGTTCCACGACGTGGTAGTAAGCCTTGCGGCCCTGCTTGTCGCTGCGCAGAAATCCGCAGCGCTGCATCAAGCGAAGATGCTCGGAGGCCATGTGGCTGGGCAGCTCGCAGGCCTCGGCAAGTTCGCCCACCGTATAGCGTCCCTGCAGCAGCATTTGCACGATCCGCAGACGATGCGGGTGGGCCAACGTCTTCAAGCATTCGGCGGCCTCGGCCAGCGAGGCGAGCGTCGTCAATTTCGGGAGCCGGGTTTTGGTTTTCATGCGTGTTCTCCAATACTCAAATATATCGGAATATTACGATATGTCAAGTTAGTTTGTTTTTACCAGGATCCATTTCCCGATGCGGACAGGGCGAATTGGACCAGCGCGCGGGGTGCTATCTTCGGGCTCTCTGGGCCACTAGAATGGCGGCTTTTGCAGCTAGCAGACACAGGCGCCCTGCGACGGTCGGCCATCTGCGGTGCATCTCAAGGCGAGGAGTTCGAAGGATGTCGACGCCCAGCAAGAAGCCGTCCCAGTCCGCCAGAAGCGAAATTGCCACCCCGGGGGCGGAAGTCGGCATCATGCCGATGGATCTCACGATTCGCGGCCAGCTCTCGATCATGATGTTCCTCCAGTATTTCGTGTGGGGAACCTGGTTCGTGACGATGGGGACGTACCTGGGAACGCTTGGTTTTTCGGGTGAACGAATCGGCCTGGCCTACGGCACCTCGGCGTTGGGGGCCATCATCGCGCCGTTTTTCGTGGGCATGATCGCCGACCGGTTTTTTGCGACGCAACATATTCTAGCGGCCTTGCATCTGGTCGGCGCGATGCTGCTTTATTTCGTCTCGACGGTGGACCAGTTCGCCGCGTTTTATCCGCTGATGCTGCTGTACTTCATGTGCTACATGCCGACCCTGGCCCTGACCAATTCGCTCTCCTTCAGCCACATGACCAGTCCCGAGAAGCAATTTCCGGGCATTCGCGTGCTGGGAACCATCGGCTGGATCGCGGCCGGATTGTTGATCGGCTTCTTGGAATTGGAGCGCACGAATACCGCGATGCAGATCGGCGCCGTTGCCTCCGCGATTTTGGGGCTGTACTGCCTGACGTTGCCGCACACTCCGCCGGCCGATTCGGGCGGGCGCATCAACCTGCGCGCTATCCTGGGGCTCGACGCCCTGAGCATGATGAAGCAATGGTCGTTCGCCGTGTTTGTCGTCGGCTCCTTCCTGATCTGCATTCCCTTGCAGTTCTATTACGGATTCACCAATCAGTTTCTCAACGATATCGGGGTGGTGAACGCGGCGGGCAAGATGACTATCGGCCAGATGTCCGAAATCTTTTTCATGCTCATCATGCCGGTGTTCTTCGTGCGGTTGGGGGTCAAGTACATGCTGCTGGTGGGCATGGCCGCCTGGGCCACGCGCTATGTGTTGTTCGGCTTCGGCAACGCCACCGACACAATGTGGATGCTCTATATCGGCATCGCGCTGCACGGCATCTGCTACGACTTCTTTTTCGTCACGGGCTATATTTATGTCGACAAGAAGGCCGACGAATCGATCCGCGCTTCGGCCCAAGGCTTCATCACGTTCATCACCTGGGGCGTGGGAGGATTCATCGGCACCTGGCTGGGGGGAAAAACTTCGGACTTCTATACCATCGACGGCCAACACGACTGGCGGCCGTTTTGGCTGGTGCCGGCGGTGGCCGCGGGCGTCGTCACCCTGGCTTTTGCGGTCCTGTTCCGCGATCGGGTCGACGTCGAAGATACGGCCAAGGCCTGACGCCATCGGGTGCCGATCGTGACGGCTGCGCCAGACATAGTGCGCTTGCGGCGCCGGCCGGGGTGCTCTGGAAATCGGCGGCGAATCGGGGTTTAAGCTACGCTTGAACACCGATAAATACGCGTTATTTCGCGCAAACCGCGGCTTTTCAGCGTCATCTGCCCATGCCCAAAGATCGTCTTCATCCCGGTAGTCTCACCGGAAGCAAAGCGCTAGCCCGGCTGGCGCTGGTCGTGTTTCTGTTGACCGCGATCTTTTTCGTCGCCATTACGTTTTCGTCGCTCAAGAGCGGCTTTGCCGATGCCCCCAGCCGCGGCCCAGGGGACGTGGGCCTGTATCGCGCGGAAGTCGATCGGATCCGCGCCGGCCAGTCGTATTACGATGCGGCCGCCGCCGAACTGCGCGAGCGAGGCTACCCGACGCGCAGCATTTTCAATTGGCGCACGCCGCTGCCGGTGTGGCTGATCGGCGTATTGCCGGACGTGGCGCTTTCCAACGCGATCCTTGGTTTGTTGGGATTGCTGTTGGTGTGTCTAAGCTTTCGGTTGCTCACGGAACAAGCCGGGCTGAAGCAGGCGTTGCTGGGCGTGGTCTTGCTCAGCGGCGCGCTCTTGCCATGCGTGTTGGGCGATCTGGTGGTGATGTCCGAGCTGTGGTCGGGCGTGTTGATCGCCCTGTCGGCGGTTTGCTTGGGCCTGGGGCGGACGAGGTCGGGCATCTTGGCCGGCATCGCGGCGCTTTTCTTTCGCGAGTTGGCCGCCCCCTATTGCCTGGTTTGCCTGCTGCTGGCCGCGTGGGATCGCCGCTATCGCGAACTGGCCGCCTGGGCGGCCGGCTTGGCGGCGTATGCCGTCTATTTTGGTTTCCACATGGCCCAAGTCCTGCCCAGGGTTTCGCCCGACGCCGTGGCCCACGCCGACGGTTGGATTCGCTTCGGCGCCGCGGGGTTTTTGATCTCGACGGCGCAGATGAACGTCTACCTGCTGCTCTTGCCGCAGTGGGTGACAGCCATTTATCTGGCCTGCACGTTTTGGGGATGCGCGAACTGGAATACCGCGGCCGGCCGGTTGATCGGCTTGACGATCGCAGTCTATGCCGTGGCGTTCAGCGTGGCCGGACACGATTTCAATCAGTACTGGGGCTCGCTGACCGCGCCGCTGTTGTGCCTGGCCGCCTGCCGGTTTCCCGGCACGATTCGGCAGTTATGGATCGCCGCCGCGTGGAATCCCCGGCCGGCACCTCGCCGCTTAGCTGCCCTGCGGCATTGATCCGGCCGAGTCTCGATTGCGCTGGCCGACCGTGGCTTCGGTCAGTTGCAGCAACTGCACGGATTCGGCCAGCAGTTGGTCGTAACCGGCGTCGTCATGGGCCGCCGGCGTCTGCTCGGTATCGGAGGCCGACTCGCTCGGCTGCGCGTTGACGCACCGCTCGACGAGATACAACGGCCGGCCGCGAACCTGATCGTAGATGCGGGCCACGTACTCGCCCAGCATGCTGATTCCCAAGGCGTTGACCGCGCCGAAAAAGCTGCCGATCAAAACCTGCGAGGCCCAACCGGGCACGGCCAGGTCGGTAAACAGCCGGCAAAACAGCGAGAACCCGCTGAGCGCGACGAACACGGCCAGAGCCGAGTAGCCGATCAGCGAAAACAGGGCCAGCGGAAAGGTGGAAAACGAAAACACGGCCGTCTTGGCCAGCCGCCACAGGCCGCGCAGCGAGACCCGCGGCCGGCCGTCGTAGCGGGCCTCGCGCCGCACTTCGATGCCTTGCTGTTTGAAGCCGACCCACGATCGCAGGCCCGGCAAATAGCGGTCGCGTTCGCCAAGCAGCACGATTTCGCGCACCACGCGGGCGTCGATCAAGCTGAAATTGCCGGCGTCGACCGGAATTTTCGTGCTGGCGATCGCGGCCAGCAGTCGATGAAACGCGGCGAACAGGCAGCGCTTCCACCAGGCTTCCTGTCGATGGCTGCGAATCGCGTAGACGACGTCATAGCCGGCTTGCCACTGCACCAGGAAACGCTCCAGCGTCTCGGGCGCGTCTTGCATGTCGCTGTCCATCAACAGCACCACGTCGCCTCGCACGTGGGCCAGACCGGCTTGGACGGCCGCCTGGTGTCCGAAGTTGCGCGATAGATGGACGACGCGCACCTGCGGATTCGCGGCGGCCAGGCTGTCGAGAATCTCGCCGCTGCCGTCGCGCGAACCATCGTCGACGAAGATGATTTCCTGCCGCGCGCCGCTGGCTGCGATCGCGTCGCGCACCCGGCGAAACAGTTCCTGCAGCGCGCCGACTTCGTCATAAACCGGCAGCACGGCGCTGATCAGGATTTTGTTCACCGCAGGGCGTGACATATCAGATCCTAAGGATGGTGATGGTTCGGGGCGCGGCGCACGCGGAACCAGCAGGTGCACAACAACAATCCTAGGCCACAAGCCGAGGCCAGGGCCCCGGCACGAAGGCTCCAGGGCCGAAACTCGAAGCCAACATGGTGCCTGCCCGCGTCGACAACGCACCCCAGAAAATCCCCATTGACCCGCACAGCCGGCTGGGGCTGGTCGTCCACGACGGCCTGCCAGCCCGAGTCGTAACTCTCGGTGGTGATCAGAAGCTGGCGAGTCGGCGCTTGGGTTTCGATCGTGATGCGGCCCGGCGCGTCGGCGGTCACTTGCGCGTCGCCGGGACTTGCCGGCGGCAGCGCGACGGGTTGCTCGACGGCGGCGACCTCCATACCCAGCGTGGCGATGTCGTCTGGGTGTTCGGACGAAACGGTTTGCGTGACCAGTCGGGCCCGAGGCGCGGTCGGCGCGATGCGGGTCCACTCTTGAGCGGTCTTCGAGGGGTTGGATGCCGTGTGCCAAACCCAGCCCACGCCGGCCAACTGCAAAGCGGGCGTCGTGGCGTAATCGAGCTGCCTGGCGGGCTCCAAGCCGGCGTATCCGTCGATCCGTTGCAGGCCGGCCAGCAGCATGCGGTCGCCGGTTCTGAGTGTCGTGCCGTCCGCGGCAGCCGCGACGCGCAGATTGGAGTGGTCCGGCGGAAGCGAAATCTCGGCCACGAAATCGTGCAGGTCGGCGGTGCGCTGACACACCGAGTAGCTCAGCCCATAGCAGCTCAAGTCTAGCGCCGTAAAGATCACGAGCGCCACGGCGGCGCCCCGCGCGCCGCGCAATGTCAGACTTATCAAAACCGCAGCGGCGCCGACCAGCAATGGGCCACACCAGACCAACAGGGGGTCGGCAACATACTCAGGCCAGATCAGCGGCGCCACCAGGGCCAGGGCCACGCTGAGCAGAAAAGCGATCCACACCGGTCCTATGCCGCGCGCGGGGCGATCCGTTTTTGGCTCCGCGCGGAGGCTCAACATCAGTCCGATCGCGACGGCGGCTCCGACGGCCATGCAAAACTGCACCAGCACGATCGCGCGGCAGGGAAAGCGAAAGCGGTTGGCCAGCGGCACCCAGGCTTGCAGTCGATACAAGCCGCCGAATTCGCCGGCAGCCAGCAGCAGGGCCAGCAGGCCGCAGACGATCAGGCCCAGCACCAGCGGGCGAAAGCCTTGCCAATTTCGCCGCTGTCCGACGAGCCAAATGCACAGCAGGCAGGGCACGGCCCCGGCATACAAACCAAGTTCGTGGGTGTTTTGGCCCACCACGCGGGTTTGAAACAGATACGGCGCGACCAATTGCACGAGATTTAGCGGGTGCAGCGAGCCGGAATTGGCAAAATCGGCGTCAGGAATTCGGCGCACCGATCCGGCCAGCGCGTGCATGGTGGGCAGGAGTTGAATGCCCGCCGCCATTGCGCCCAACGCCTGGGCCCATAGCAATCCAACGACGCGGCGCAACTCGGCCGGCGCGCCCAGCAATCGCCAGGCGACGAAGGCCGTTTCGGCCAAGAGCGAAAACCAAACGAATTGAGGGTATCCCAACAACAGTTGCGAGGCGGTCAGCAGTCCGACGGCCAGTTCGGCGACGGCTCGCCGCCGCGCGTCATTGGCCGACAGGGCCACGTCGATGGCCAACAACAGCCAGGGAAGATGCGCCACGATGGCCACGGCGTTGGGATGGACGAAGTGCAGCAGATTGAATCCGCAAAACGTAAACGCCAGCGCCCCGAACAGCGCCGCGTCGCGCCGTCCGACGAGGCGCCGCAAGAACAAGGACATGCCCAGGAACATCAACGGGTAGCTGGCCAAGAGCTCGAGGTCGAACGCCGCGCCCAGTGGCAGCCAACGGTAGGCCAGCAGGTGCAGTGGATGGTACGCGCCGAGTTGGCCTTCGGCGGCGACGTAAAAGCCCCCGTAGAGGCCTGGCATCCAGTCGAACGATTCGCCGCGGCGCAATTGTTCGGCGTAGAAATTGCGGACCGGCAAATGGAATTCGCCCAAGTCGTCGGCCACGTACACCCGGCCCCAAAAGAACGGCGCGGCCAGCGCCGCGAAACTCGCCAGCGCGGCCAGTTGAATCCAGGCCGACAGCGCGCGCTGCGGCTTGGGCTCGAAGTGCGCGGCGTGGTGGGTTTCAGTCTGACTCATGGACTTTCTTTGATCCGATCGGCGTTGCAAGCGCCGCAGCCGTTATGAGACAAGCACGTCCGGGGCACGCAATCCCTGGAGTTCGGGCACGTCGAGCACCGTAAAGGGGCTTGCCACGCTTTGCCAGCGCTCGCCGCGCTGCAGCACGCACCGTTCGTCCACCGGACCCAGCCGATTGGCCGCCAGTTGCAAGTAGCCGATCCGCGCCGGGTCAAAACCCATGATCCGCCCCAGCGTGGCGTCGACCGCCGTCGCGTTCGTGCCGATCACGAGCAATCCCATCGGTTTGGCGCTGCCCATGATTGGGCCGTCGCCTTCCATGGCCGTGATGCCGTCGACGATGGCCACCGTTTTTGGCAGCGACGCGTTGATGTCGAAAATGGATTCGGGAATTCCGGCATGATGCAGGACGTTCTTCGGCCAGCCGTACTTGATGCCGGGGATCACGCCATACAGGTTTTTCAGCGCGCCGGTATAGCCGACCCAGTGATGCGTTTTCATTTTGGGCATCGAGACAATCAGGTCGGCTTCGATGGCCTGCTGCGGAAAATAGAAACCCTTCAACCGGCTGACTCGGCCCGCGTTTTTAACCCAGGCGACCGGGCTGTAATTCAAGTCGGCGAACTCTAGTTGGCTGCGATCGAGCGCGTCCTGGAGGCCCGATTCGACCAGCGCCATTTCGGTGTCTCGCATGTGGCCGGGGCCTTCGCCCACGATCACGTCGGCTCCCCAGCCGCGGAACACTTCGGCCGCCGCGACGATCACCGCCGGATGGGTCGTCATCTGCGGGGCCAGTCGCGTCGGCTCCACCAGGTTCGGCTTGAGCAGCACGAGCTTGCCGCGGACTGCGGCCGGTTCGAACCCCGCGGCCAGCAGACCATCGCGGATCGTTTGCTCCAGCGGTCCGTCGTAGCGCTGATTGCGGGCCACGAAGACCGGAGCCGTCATCTCGAGCGCGCGGCGAATCCAGGGCAACGCCACGACGCCGGCCAGGGCCGCGGCGCCGCCGATCAACAGCGTGCGGCGGTTGATGGATCGCTCTTCGCGGGTCGGTAAGTGTTTGTCGGTGGCCGTGGTCATGGCGTGGCGATCTCAGGGGTCAGTGCGGTGGTGGACGCGGGCCGACGCTCGGCGATCATCGGGCAATCCTGGCCCAGTGCTGCAAGCGCCAACAGCGCGAGACGGTAGGCGGATGGATCGCGTGTGAGCGTGCGCAGACCGGCGGCCGCGAGAAAGTCGTTGGCCCGCGAGGGAAGACAATTTTGCGCGGCCAGGCCCATCAGGCCGTAGCACAGCGATGCCGTGGCGATTTGCGGTGATAGTTCGCGTTGCAGATATTCGATGGCTTTCGCGACGCGTGGCGTGGCGGGCTCTCCGGCCAAAGCCAGCAGGCACAGGCCGGTCGGTTGCAGGTGCGGCCGAAGTTCCTGGCCGAACATGATCGTGTTGCCGTAATTACAGCCTCCGCTGGCAAGCAAACGGTCTTGCAACAACCGGACGGCTTCGCGGGCTCGCGGATGGTCGCCGCGACCGGTGTGTTTGAGCGCCAGGACGTTGATGGCGGTGGGCTCGATCCAGGAATGCGTTCCGTCGACCCAAGGCCAACCCTTGAGACTGGCATCGTGGCCCAGCCAATCGAGATGTTCGATGACCGTTCCCTGCAGCCCAAGCATCCAGTCGATCGCGCGCCCGATCGCCGACGGGTAGACGGTCTTGCCAATCGAGCGGTGCTCGGCGGCTTGCCAGGCCAACACGGCCCAGCCGGTGGCCCAGCCCGGTCCCGACGGATCGCCCTCGACGCCGATGCTTCCGTCGGCGCATTGCCGGGCGGTCAGCCAATCCAACAGTGGCAGCGCCGCCGTGTCCCGCCCGTGCGCCATCAGAGCCAAGGCCGCCAGCGCAGCCGGTTCAGCCGCGCACTGCGAGCCCTGGTGATAGCCGCACGAATCGGCCGAAGCCAGGCGAGCGAGCACATTTTCGGGAAAATCCATACAGGCCTTCCAATCGTCACAGGCGTTCCAGGCGGGCGCGACGGCGGGAAATCGCGGCGATCGCAACACGACCTGGCAGGTCATGCTGCAAAGCAAGGATAGCTTTGGAAGAGAACCGGCGCGGCGGCCGGACCCGGTTAAAAGAGCGGTTTTCCACGCTCGAAAAACCGGGCCGGCCGCATGGGGTGGGGCGTTTTGGCGTATGTTTTTACGCTGCGCCAAGGTTCTGCCCGCTATTGCGGCCCTGCGAGTCGGCTTGTGAACACGCTATCTCTCCCAGTTCGTGCTTCGATCACCGCGACGCGACCCGACGGCCGGCTGGCTTTGTGGGCGTTGACGTTGGGCGTTGTTGCGCTGCTGATCGTGGCGGTGTGGCTCAGGGCGCGTCAGTTGGAGAACGTGCCGGGCGTCAACGGCGACGAGGCGTGGTCGGGCGTCCAGGCTTTACGATTTTTGCAGGGCGAGACGATCGACTGGCGAACTCCGACCGGAAATCCGGTGAACGTCTTTTTCTTGATTCCCTTAATGGCGCTGCACTTGTTTCTGCCGCCATCGTTCATCGTGCTGCGATTCGTATCACTTGCCAGCGGAGTGCTGGCGCTGGTGGTCAATTATTTCTTGTGTCGCAGAGCCTTCGATCGTCACACGGCCGTGGTGTCGACGTTGCTGCTTGCGCTATTGCCGATCGACATTGCCTACAGCCGCTTTGCCTGGGACGCCAGCCAAAGCCTGTTGGCGACCCTGTTCGTCTTGTATCTGCCGTTGATCCACTTTCGCAGGCGTGGCGACTCGGCCTGGCTGACGACGTCGGGAATGGTCGCGCTCGGCGCGGCAATCGTGGTTCATCCGACGAACGTGTTTGCCACTCCGTTGCTGGTCGTTCCGGCGCTTTACGCCAGGCGGCGTCCCATCGTAGCGGCGCTGCAAAACACGGCGATTCCGGCCAAAACCACGACGTTGGCGGTCCTCGTGGCCGTGAGCGCCGCGGCCGCTTATGGAG
>JBGQKM010000094.1:0-18905 GCA_041499515.1 Planctomycetia bacterium
CCAATAGCACTTATTTCGGAATGGCCGGCGTGGCCAAGTGGTGCTTGAACGACGAAGGAGAGGCGATCGAAGAATGGAGGGCCGGACTGGAGGCTCAATACTCCGACAGCGCTGGCGGCGTCACACTGCCCCTGTTGCTGTTCGTTGCTTCAATAGTCAATCCGGCACTTTTTCCGCAAGGTGAGGCAAAGAAACTATTGACGGCCAAAGCCAACGATCGGCGCGTTGTCAATTGGCCTGGTCCCATCGCCGAGTTTTTGCTAGGTCGAATCGACAATAGCGGACTCCGTAAGAAATGCGTAGGCATGGATGACAGTGATACTGTCGTGCGTCATTGGCGGGCAAACTTCTACCAAGGCGTCCTTGAATACGCGGGCGGAAACGCGACTCGCTTCAAAGAACTGATGCGCGAGACGGCGATGACGTCGGACGACGACTTTGATTCAAGCAACAAGCTCTTTCTCGTGAAGTTATGGCACGAAGAGTTCTTTATCGCCCGGCATGAGGCGGTCGAACGCCCACCCAGTTCGGTCTGACCGAGGAACGCTACGACGCGACGGACGAATTAAAGGGGACGGGAGTCATTGATTTGGTTGGGCGCGGAAAGGAAAAGGGAGACGCGACTCAATTCAGGCTTGAAGAATCACGTCCTTTTCTGTCCCGAAAAGATAGCGGTGCAAGAGCGTGCCGGCGGCGTTGCGCGTCAGGTGCATGTTCTGAATCAACAACGAGTCGCGTCAGCGCCCGATATCGAAATCGCCAGCGCAATTAGCCGATTCGCTACGACTCTCTTTCGGCGGGGGGCTGGTTCGGCGAGGGCTCTCTTTGATCGTGCAGGTCGGTGATGACCTCCGCTGACGGCTGCGATCTCACCCTCCGGTTGGACGTGGCGTCGAACGCCCTGGCATATTTTGCGGATCGCGCGGTTTGGCACGCGGCTGTGGATCGTGGGGCTGTGCCGGTCCGCGCCATCGCTCGAATCGCTGTAACCGGCGACATGCAACAAAGCGTTGAGATTTCTGCTTTCCGAGTGCCGGGGAAAGCGAAAAACGCCGACCGATCGTGACCTAGGTTTCAAAGGAGATTTCAGCCCAACCTCGAGCTTTTTCCGCGTGATTTATGGCCCGTAAAGCGCTCACCGTCGCCGAGGCAAAAACGCGCCGGACTCCGACGGACCGAGAAGCCGCGGAACTGACTTCCTGGCAGTCCCATTTGCTGACCCAGTTATCTCGCTGGTTTACCATCGAGTTTCATCTGGTTGACGGCGATACGGGCGATCTGGTGCACTGCGCCTTCGATCAAGCGGCGCGCGATTGGGGCGCGCGTGGCGAGCTGTGCCGGGCCATCGCGGCCGGCGGAAAGGCCGCCTTGATCGAAGAAGAAGGACCGCTGTTGGTCATGGGCCTGCCCGTGCAGGGTCCAGGCGACACAAACCTCGTGGCGGTCGGAACGTTCGTTTGCGAAGACTCGGCCTCCGCCGGCCAAGCGTCCCTGGCGGGCGAAATGTTGGGCCTGGAGCCCGACGACGCCGAAAAATGGATCGGCCGGCAAACCTGCTGGCCACCCGATTTGCTGTTGCGGATGGGGCAGTTGGCGACCGAACGGCTGGTGGCCGATAGGCGACTGAGGCAATTAGAACGCGAAGCAAAGGATTTGTCGCGCAACGTTTCGACAAGCTATGAAGAAATCAGCCTGCTGTATCGGCTGACGCAGAATCTGAAACTCTCCAGCAATCGCGACGAGCTGGGCAAACTGGCGTTGCAATGGCTGGCCGAGACGCTGCCGGTCGAATCGCTGGCCATTCAATACAGCTCGTCGTCGAAATTGGGCGCGGTGACTGGCGACGACGACGACGAGCCCGTGCTGCTCACCTACGGCCCCTGCCCGGTCAGCGGCGACGAAGTGACGCGGATCATCGAAACCCTCGAGCTGGATCCCAGCCGCAGATTGGTGCTCATCAACCGGGCGACGACACTGGGCGAAAACTGGCAATGGCCCGCGGTGCGCGAGTTGATCATCGTGCCCTTGAGCGAGGGCGCCAACAGCTTCGGATGGCTGGTGGCCCTCAATCACGCGCGGGGCGAAGAATTCGGCATGGTGGAAACGAGCCTACTCAGCTCGGTCGGAACCATCCTGGGCATCCACAGCGGCAATGCCGAACTGTACCGCCAGCAACGCGAGCTGTTCGCCGGAGTCGTGCAGGCGATCACGTGTGCGATCGACGCCAAGGATCCCTACACGTGCGGTCATAGCGATCGCGTGGCGCGCGTCGCGGTCTGCCTGGCCCAAGCCTTGGGTTGCGACGCCAAAGAACTCGACACGATCTATCTGTCGGGTTTGCTCCACGACGTGGGCAAGATCGGCATCGACGACCAGGTGCTCCGCAAGCCGGGCAAATTGACGGTCGCGGAATATGACCACATCAAGACGCACAGCGAGATTGGCCACAGAATCCTGAGCGACATCAAACAACTGGACGAGGTTTGGCCGGTCGTCTTGCACCATCACGAGCGCTGGGACGGCAATGGTTATCCTCGGGGCCTGGCCGGCGAAGCCATTCCTTTCTTGGCGCGGATTATCGCGGTGGCCGACTCGTTCGACGCCATGAGCAGCGATCGCCCCTACCGATCGTGCATGGCCGACGAGCAGTTGGACGCCATCCTGCGCGAGGGCGCCGGCACGCAGTGGGACCCGCGCGTCGTCGACGCTTTCTTTCGCATGCGTGAGGAAATCCGCGAGATTGGCCGCCAGCCGGCCGAAGACTCGACGCCCGAACAGCGCGACTGGATCTGATCGGCCCGCCTCGGGCACTGATCGAGCCGCGGCCGGAGGGGATCTACGCCGGAAACTGGCTGGCGTACATCGTCTTGAGGGCCTGCACGCCCAGACGCAGCGCGGACACGTCGCTGCCGAAGGTGAGCATGCGGCAGCCCTGTTCCGCGCAGCGGTTCGCATAGGCGGGATTCGCCGGAACGATGCCCCAGGCCTTGCCCCGCCGCCGGCAAGCGTCGGCCACGCGATCGATCGCGGCCCAAACGGTCTCGTGCTCAAATTGCCCCAGCACGCCCAACGACTGCGAAAGGTCGGCGGGCCCCACGAACAGCAGGTCGACGCCGTCGATCGCGGCAATCGCGTCGACCTCGTTCAAGGCGCCCAGCGTTTCGATCTGGATGGCCAGGAAATGATCGCGGTTGGCGTCGCGGGCCAAATCGACCGCCGATTTGTGCGTGAAGTGGGCGTCCGCTCCCTGGGTGTTGAGGCCGCGCACGCCGCGCGGGGCATATTTGGCCCAGCTCACGAATTTCTCGGCTTCCGCGGCTGAGGCGACCTGTGCGGCCATGACGCCGTCGACGCCCGACTCCAGGGCCTGCGTCACGGCGGCATAGTTGGTGACCGGCATCCTCAAAAAACACCCCAGGCCCACGGCCCGTCCCACCAGGGCGGCCATCGTGATTTGTTCGGTCGAAATGCCAGCATGCTCCGCGTCGAGCCAGAAGCCGTCATAGCCGCCGGCCAGACCAAAAAGCTGGATCGACACCGGGTGGACCAGCCGGCCGGAGCAAAACACGCGAATCACTTTATCGGTGGCCAGAAGAGCTTTGAAAAAACCGGACATGGCGTGGCTCTCGACGTTCTCTGGGCAGGGAAACTATCGCAAGATTTAGACGTTAGAGCTTCGTTCCCCGGCCGTCAAGCAGCCGGGGCTCGGGGCGGTTTGCCGCTCAACGACCCCCCCGCGAGAGTAGCCCGGCGAATTGAATTCGTTGTACCGCCGGCTGCGAATTGGCGAATTCGAAAAAAAAGTTGCTTTTGCGGTGAACCTGGCGGTCGATACGGTGTCTAACCGAACGACCGCCGTTTTTTGGAGGCGACGCCGCTGCTGGCTTCGCTTGACTAACAGCGGGGATCATGCGATTTTTACAGTATTGGGGTGGGATGACCCACCGCGAAGACTCTTTTAAGCGGAAGTTCTCTTTCTCTCGAACCGCGCGCAGCGCAGGAGTTTCCGATGCGTACGAATTTCAACACCGCCGTCACGAATCGCAACGTCTTTGGTTTGAACCAAGACCGCGTCGTGTCGTTGTGGACGAAATCGTGCGCTGATGCTGCGCAGCATCTTGCCTCGTGGCACGCCAGCAAACGTGCCCGCGATCTGGGTCGCACGCTCACGCGCCGCGGCTTGGGTATCGCGGCCCTGGCTGGGGCGGTCCTGAAGGCTAAGCCGATGTGCTTGGCCATTATGGGATCGCAATGGCAGCCGGTGCGACGCACGTCGCCCGTGCCCGTCATCGCCTGAAGCGAAGTCCGTTTCGCATTCAGAGCCAGTGACGAGCCCGTGAAGCCGGTCGAGGAAGCGGTCTAACCCTTCGGTTTAGCCGCACGTGTTCCTCGAACCATTTTCCCGCCCACGCGTGTCGTGCCACCGTCGTTTGTCTTTTTTCCGCGGAGAGAGTCATGGAATGCCAGGAAACCGAATACCGGGAAACCGAATCGAGCGAGTACAGTCTCGTGTTAGCCGCTCAAGACGGCGACCGGGAGGCCTTCGGCCAGTTGGCCCAACGCTATGAGCGCGCCGTGTATGCCACGGCGCTGCGGCGACTGGGCAACCATGCCGAGGCGCAAGAGGTGTGCCAGGAAGTCCTGGTTCGAGCCATGCAGAAAATCGGACAACTCCGCGAGCCGCAAGCGTTCGGCGGGTGGTTGCGGGCCGTGACGAACCGGATGGCCATTAACCGCGCCATGCGCAAGCGGTCGCCGATCGCCACCGAACCGGAGACTCTGGCCGCGACTTGCGTTGAACACGAGACGCCGCTGACCAACGCTCTGGCTCGGGAGCGACAGTCGCAGGTCCGCGCCGGACTCGGCCGTTTGGGCGAGCTCGATCGGGATACGCTGGTCGCGTTCTACATGCAGGGTCAGTCCCTGGTGGAAATGAGTCAGGAGTTTCGTTCTCCGGTGGGCACGATCAAGCGGCGACTGCACGTCGCTCGCAAAAGGTTGGCCAAGGAGTTGGAAGAGCTGGTGGCCGTCTGACGTCGGGGCCGGGCGCAAGCCCGGCCCGACGTCGGACCCCAGGCGAATATCACTTCGACCGGCCGGGTGGAAGATCACGACGGTGCGTCGCGAGTGTCCGGCGCTCTCCAGGCGCCGGCCGCCAACAGCAGCCAGCCGACGATCCACGCCAGCCCGCCGACCGGCACGACGTGCACGAACGGCTTGATGCCGGTTCCCAGCCAGAGGTAAAGGCCGCCTGAAAACAACACGATGCCCAGCAGAAAGGCGGCACCCGCGGCCCGCCACAGTCGCCCATCGTGGCGATCGACCAGCAATCCGACCAGGATTAGCGCCAGAGCGTGCACCATCTGATAGCGCACGGCGACGTCGAAAGTTTGCAGTTCGGATTCCGGCAGCCGCAGCGTTTCTTTCAGCACGTGCGTGCCGAGGGCCCCGGCCGACACGGCCGCGGCGGCCAACACGGCGCCGCTGACAATCCAGAATCGACCGTTCATGGATGCTCCGCGGATCACGGCGGCGGGAGGCCCAGGCGTTCTTCTTCCTCTTCCTGGATGATGATACGCGGCGTGACCATCATCATCAAGCTCTGCGTTTCACGGCCGATGCCGACGTTCTTGAAGAGGCGATTGATGTAGGGCAACTTGCTGAGAATCGGCACGCCGAATTCGTTGCGTCCCTCGCTCAAGCGCTTGATGCCGCCGAGCAATACGGTCCCCCCGTCGGGAACGCTGACCGTGGTGTTGACCGTCACGAACGAGAAGTTCGGCAACTGCAGAGTAATGCCGTCGCTGGTCGTCGTGGCGTTGTTGGCGCTGGCGGTCGAGTCGCCGCCTGGGGCCGTGGCGTTGCTCCCGCTGGTGTTGTTGGTGGTGGTTTTCGAACCGGAGAAGGTGAATTCCTTCACGTCGCCGATCTGGCTGAAAAATGGCAGGAGCGTCAGGCGGACGAAGCGCCGATCGTGCGAAATCGTGGCTTGCACAGTCAACGAAGTTCCTTCGGACAGCACGGTGATCACCGGCTGGTAGGCGGCCGCGAAGTCGCCCACGACCGGAATCACGCTGATCACGAAGGGGGTGGTCGTCTGATCGAACACCGAGGCTTGCTGGCCGTTGAACAACGTGACCTTCGGCGCTTGCAGCACGTTGCTGCGGCGGTCGCCTTGAGCCGCATTGACCAGCAAGAACGCTTCCAGATCGCTGAGAATGGCAAACCCAAAGTGAGCCACTTCCACGGGCTGGCCGAATTGCGGGGTCGCCAGATTGAAGGATTGCTGGCGGAAGGGAAGGGCAAAATTTTGCGTAAAGGTGGCGGGGGTGTTGCCGGGAGAGTTTCCGGCCACGGTGTCGATGCCCACGATTTCGTGCTTGTTGCCGGGCAAGAGGGGATCGCGCGGGGCCTGGTTGACGATGTTGGCCTGGAAGTCGACGCCAATGCGTTCGAAGAAGTTGTCGTTGAGCGTGATGAAGCGGACTTCGATCGTGACCTGGAGATCCTGGTTGCGGCGCAACTGGTCCAGCAGGTCGACGATTTCCTCGTGAACTTCCTGCGTCTGGCTGATCACGAGGCTTAGGTTGTTGGTGAAGGGAGATACCGAGCCCGGGCCGCCCACCTCGTCCCAGGTTTGCGGTTTGACGGTGGAGGTGATCAACTCGATCAACGTGTCGAAATCGGCTTGGGCTCCGCCGCCCATTCCGCCGGGGCCGAACGGCACCGATTGGCCGGGCCCGGAGGCGCTACGCGAGCCCATCCCGCCGGGCATGAGTTGGTTGATTTGGGCCAGCACCGCGGGGTTCACGATGCCGGTAGCCGGCGTGCCGTCTTGGCTGGCCAGAAAGCCCGTGCCCGGGGCGCCGTTCATGCCGGCCATGCTGTAGGCGTCTTTCAGGGCGCCGGCCAGTCCGGTCCTGCCGTTGGGCGTGAAATTCGGAATCGGAATGACCAGGTCGGCGACGTCGTAGGTGCGCGTGATGGTTTCTCCGTCGCGCAATTGTTCGCTAGTGATCTTGAGCACTTCATCCTTGATGACATAGCTCAGGTGCAGCGGCTCGAGGATCAGATTGAGCGCGCTTTTGAGCGAAATATCCTGCGTCAGGTCGATCGTGATCGGCTCGTCCCTGGAAATGCCCTCTTCGTCCAATCCTTTCGAATCCAAGTGCACGTTGACGGCGGACAGTTTTCCCAACTGGTCGAGCACTTCGCTCAACGGGCGGTCGCGAAATTTGAGCGAGACGGGCGTCTTCAGCTTGCGCTCGATGTCCAGTTCGCGCTCCGTGCGGCGCGAGCGATTTTCGGCCAGTTGCTTGGAGCGAGTCTTGGTGAGCTCCTCCCATTTCTTGGCCTCCGGCATTTTATACGGCTCGCTGTCGTCGAACGGTATGGCTGACTCCTCGACGTTATTCAAGGTCTGCCAAACGCCTTTTTCTTTTTCTTCGATCAGGCCCTGGTTGCGCCGCTGGCGCGAGACGAATTTACTCTGCCAGATCAATTGCCTGACCACCGGGTTTTCCGGATCCAGTTCGCGGGCCCGCTTGGCCAGCACTTCGGCCTCGGCGTACCGCTGCTGGTCCATCAGCGAATTGAATTCCTCGACGATTTTGGCCAGCTTGTCGTCCGTTTCGACTTTGGCGTGCAGGCGACGATCGACTTCCTTGAGAACTTCCTTGTTGGCGGCATCCAGCTCGATCTGAGCGCGGTTTTCCGTGATGTACTTGTCCAACTCGGCGATGCTTCGGTCGACGCGCCGCAACTGTTGGCTGCGGACGTCCGGATCCAGTTCCGAGGCTTCGACGGTGGCGCGGGCTTCTTTGAGAATCTCCATCGCGTGCTTGGGGTTTTTCTCGCGGGCCTTTTCAGCGGCGATTTGCTTGTGCCCGATGTCGGCCGAGAGCTGCTTGGCGAGCAATTTCTGCTTGGCGGTGGTGTTGTCGATCAACGAATCCGACTTCACGCCGCTCCGCGGACCCGCCGGCGGCGCCGAGAGCAACTGCAAATGATCTTGCAGCCGCTGCGCGGTCGCTGCATCCAATTGATCGCGCAGGCCATACGCCTGGCGGAAATACTCCAGGGCCTTCGTCACGTCGCGGTCTTTCAGCGCCTGCTCTCCCTGGCGGAAAAGTTGCATGCCGTCGTTGGTGTTTTCCGGAATGGGACGGGCCCCGGGCCGCGGCGTCGGCACTCGCTCCACCGGTTCCGACGGCGTCTCCTGGCTGGCTTCGAACGACGGCTCGGCTTCTTGCGCGCTGGACGGCACGTTACGCGTCTGATCGCGCTGGCGATCATGCACGGCCTGCTTGGCTGGATAAATGGTCTGGCCGGCCGCGTCGGGCCCGAGCATGCGGTTCGGGTACGCCGGCGACGATCCACCCGGCGTGTCCTGGCGACGGGCGGCGGCGATTTTTTCCAACAGCGCGTCGGGTTTGGCTTCGAACGGGCCATAGCTGACGCGCAGGGCCTGGACGTGATGGACCAGTCGCTCGGCCTCGTCGTATTCTTTCCAGCGCGTCAATTGCTGCGCCTGATCCATCAGTAAATCGGCCAGTTGGTGCCGCGTGGCTTCATCCTGCCGACCACCTGTTCCCTCGGTCACCTGGCGATAGCTGCGGATCGCGGCCTCGATTTTGTCCGGGTTGTCGTCGTGCGGGCCGTAGGTCACACGCAGCTTTCTCGCCGCATCGATCGACGCGGCAGCCCGCCGCACGTCCCCGTCGGCCAGCGCGCGTCGCGCGGCCAGCAGATGCCCGTCGCACTGGCGGCGCCTTTCCGGATTGTTCTCCGGCGCGATCGGATGCTCGCGCGTTGGAGCCGGCATGCTGGTCGCGGTGTTGAGCTCTTCGTCCGGAGATGCCACGGCCCGCTGCCCCGGGGGGGCTTGCGTCAGGCGTCCGTCGCTGGGTGGCACCGCCAGAGGCGTTTCATCCTTCGGATCGCGGACCTCGAAGGGCGTCTTGGGGGCCGGCGAATCTTGCGGCCTGGCGGCCGGTTCGGTGGGAGCGGCGTCGGCCGGCTTCGACTCGGGCAAATCGGGCGTGAATTGTTGACTCGGCTTTTGCACGCGATCGCGCTTGCTCGTGCGTTCGGCGGCCGTCAGATCCGCGCGCAGTTTTTTGGGGGTGTCTCCCAGATGAAACAAGCTGAATTCGACTTTCATCTTCTCGGCGCGCGAGATCAGCGAATCGGCCGTTTCGAAATTCCCTTCCTTGATCGCTTGTCGCGCGCGGGCCATCAGGGTTTCCACCTCCTGGCGGTCGCTGGCGGCTTTCGACTTGTTGGTCTGCGCCAGGGCCTCCGCGACCAGCACGAGCTGCACGCAGGGCTGCCCCGCCGCCATCGCCAGCGACGGTGCGAGCAGGCCCAGGACCAGACCGATCAAGCCAGGAAACGATTTCGACGTGTTCAAAACGATTCTCCTTTTGAGTCTCGCGGCGTCGTCGGCGACTCGCGCGCCGTGCCTGGCCGATTCGCGCATTGCGATGCGTCGAATTCGAGCGAAACACGGCTTTTAAGCCGATGGGCCCACTTCACGTGACTCGACGTCCGGTCTCGCATGCACACGAGAGGGGCGGCGTCCGAGCGATTTGTCTGACAATTCCGAGAATGGATTAAAGATAAGAGCGGGATAAATATCGCCGCCCAGAAATCCGGTCAAGGGCACTTGAGGGAATTTTGCATTCATCCCGCATTTCCCGCATCCCGGCGGTCGAACCGCTGGCGACGCTGGCGCGATTTGAAAACGCGGCCGTGCCGGCAGGCTCCCGGCGGGCGCCGGCGCGGAGCAGAAATGAGAAGCGACCGTCAGCGATCGGCGGTCGCCAGGCGAACGAACGTGCCAGAACGGCGCTGGCCGGATCGACTATCGTGCGCGGGGCTTTTTCTTGAAAGGCTTGACGTCGTCCCGGGGAATCGGGTCAGCCGGGCGCGCATCGGTCTCGGCCGGCGGTTTGCGATGTTCGTACTCGACATGGTCATCCAATTCGTTGCGCACCGTCAGATTGCCGTGCGCATCGAGCAGGAGCACCTCGATCGGAGCGTTGATCGGGTTCTTTTTTTTGGACAACGCTCTCCCGCCGTAAATATCCAGCACCACCATATCGGTCTTGAAATCGACGTCGGACATGTCCTTGGACTGGTCATTGCGCGGGTCGACGGCCACGACATCCTTCGTGAGGTTGGCGATCGTGCCGCGCTGGACCAATTTTTCCGTGGCCGCTTCGATGCCTTCCTGCTTGTCGATCGCCGTGAGCAACAGTTTCGCTGCCGGTTCGCCCTTGTTGGGCTGCTCGATGCCGCCGGCCAGGACGCCGTAACCGTTGGGTATCGTGACCGCGTCGGTGGGCGCCGTCCAATCGTCGGTCTGGATGCCCTCGGGTTTGGCGGAGTCGGGGTTTTGTAAAAACTGCGGTAAAACTTTGTAATTCGGGTTCGCCGCCGCCAGCATCAGGCGGTAGCGATATTTCTTGTTGGGTTCGACCGAATAATCGAAGACGCGCAGCAGACGATATTTGACCGTTGCGGGAGCCGCCTGGCCTTCCGTACTGGCGGTGGGCGGGGCGACCGCTTGTTTCTCTCGTTGGATCTTGTGGAAGGCGCCGCCATCTTTTTCCTGGATCGGTTCCGGCGCTTTCTCTTTTTCCACGACAGGTTGCATGGGCGGCGGCGGATTATCTCCCTCGGAGGCCAGCGGAACCTTGGGATGGGCCACCGATTCGCCCCAGGCAACGCCCACCAGCGGTCCCAGGCGGCCGGTCAGAACCGAATCGAGATAGGCCGAGGCCACGATTTCCTGGCCGTCGCCCTCCCAGGCGCGTTCGTTCTCTTTGATGTTCGACCAGGGGAGGTCCTGCCAATTCAATTGATCGGGATGCGCCTCGTCGATCTCCGCGCGTTGGACGTTGGGGGCATACTCGTAGTGCGGGGCATCGCGCGCCGGGTCCGCTCCCATGCAATGCTCGAAAGCGCGTGCGTACTCTTGCCGTTGCTTTTCGATCGGTACCAGCCCGATGATCGCTGCCCACGGCTGGCCCTTGAGTTTTGCGGTCGGTTTAGGCTTGAAGCCAGTTCCCGCTGAACGTCCTGTTTGAGTGGCTTTGGGACGCGGCTGTCCTGCTCCTCCGCGCCCCTGTATAGGAACTGGCTGCGCTGCGGGCTTCGCCCCGGCGGCTTCGCTGCTCAAGGCAAAGACGCCGTAGCCGGCGGCGACCCTGAGCTCCTCGGCGTTGATCAGCTTAGGCACTTCCCGTTTTGACTTGGGATCGGCCAAGGGGGCGTTGAACGGGACTTTCAGCACGAACGCCGCGGTGGCCACCGGTTCGCGGGCCACGCGCGTGCGATAGTCGATCACCTGGACGCCCTCCCGCTGCTCGTCCCACTTGGAATCGTTGACGTGCCTTTCGACATCTTCGGCTTTGGCCTGCAACATGTCCGGCTGCTGGGCGTCGGGGAGCACCTCGCGTCTCAAGGCCGAGTAGGTAAACAGCAGGAACACCAGCACCATCAGGCCGAAGGCCAGCTTCTCGCCATGTTCCAACAACCAGGCCTTGATGCTGGCGACGTCGAGTTTCAGTTTGACTTTCATCGCTTACCGCCCTGGCCTTTTTTGGACCGGTTTTTTTGGCCCCGACTTTCTGGACATGGTGCACCACCTACGCTTCTCGACAGGCGTGGCCGAGCGGGCCGGCCACGATACGTTTGTTACTGTTGAACCGGTTCGGCCGGAGGGCCGGCCGGTGCGGTCGCGGGGGGCGGATTATAAATGTAAATGATGCCATTTAATTCAACCGGCACGTCGTACGAATCGCCGGCCTCGTCCGAGGCGGCATGCGAACCGCCCCCTTGACCCGTGGTGGCGACCGGACCGCTCCTGCTGGTGTGCCCGCCGCTTGGCTTCGTAGAACCGATCCGCAGTTGGCGGATTTCCACCGGCAGTGTCGAATTGGCGCAAGACACGAGCAAGCGGGTAATCTCGCGTTGATCCATCGACAACTTCATGTGGATGGGCATTCGCTTGAACGGTTGCGTGGCCGCCATGCCGCCGGCAAGTCGTTCGCCGTTGGCATCGACATAGCGTCCCTCGTCGAGCGGCTTGGCAGGCGCGCCCGGACCCTCGACCGGTGGCAGCGGCGCGGTCTGCGTAGCAATCGTGGTCGTAGCGGGGTTGGCCGTGGCCAGGACGTCGATGTGGCCGTGCGCCATGCCGTCTTTGAATGCGTCGGCGCCCGACTTGCCGATCTCGAGGATCGAAATCTCCTTGATGTAGGGCGTAAACTCCGCCGCGTCATTCACGGCTTTGATGATCTGCAATAGTGCGCTATAAACCCATAAATCCTCTTGGGCGAGCCGGACTTGCATCGAACTGGGCGCTTTGGACCACTCCAGCAACGCTTGCAATTCCTTTTGGCTGGCCGCAGCCCACATGACCTTGGGTTCGTGGTCCGGTTCCGACGGCGCGGCGTCCGCGATTGCCAGCAGCCGCGGGATCTCGGCATTGATTCGGTTTTGGTAAAGCGCGCAAAGATGTGACGGAATGGGCGCGTTCGGCGGATTGGTGTCGACGAACTTCAGAAAACCTTCACCGAGAACCTTGGGCCATTCGAGCAGTTTTTTCTGGTCGTTGTAAACCGTTTCCCAGGCGCTGGCGACTTTCGTTTTCTCGTCTTCGGTGAGCTTGGCGATCCCGTCTTTCCACTGCCGGTTGGGAGGAAACTCGTTGCTGCGGATGCCATCCAGCGAACTGAACTTGCCGACAATGGTCCCTTTCTTCTCCTCGTATTTAGCCGAAAGGGACTTGCGCGCCAGCATCCAACCCACGCAGCCGACGACCATGGCCAGCAGGCAGAGCAACCAGAAATGGTATTTCTGCAGGTGTTTCAGGATGACTTTGAGTTGGTCCATATCAGGGGTTTCCGTCCGCCGGGGCATCCGCGAGGGCTGGGCCTTGGGGGGCCTTGGCGCGCTGCTTTTGAATCTCGAGCCGTTTGCTCAAGGGCGTCGGTTGCCAGGAAAACTGCAGCGTAAAATCGAATCGCTGCAGGTGGAGTTCCTTGGGCGGCACAACCGGTTGGCCTTTGTCGGCCTTGACTGCCGCCTCGGCGCTCAGATCCACGATCTTCTGGTCGACTAACTTCCCGATCTCGGAAACCCGCACGGGATATCCGATGCCCAGGTCCTTGACCGATATTTCCGTCGGTTTGCCTTCCTTGTCGGTCAGCGTAACTTTTGCACCGTCAAGGTTCTTGACCAGCGTCTCGCGTAGATACGCGTCGATTTGAAAGTCCAGCGAAGGTGCGTTGTGATAATGATAGCCGCGTAACTGGATCACCCAGCCGGGTCCATGAGGTCCGGTATCGTCTGCCCCACCGGGTGTGCCGGCCTGGGCCGCCCCGGGCATCGGGGTCACGGGGGCCCCTGGTGCGGGCGCGGCCGGTTGCGCTTGGAGATGCTTTCCCCCCTGAACGGATTTCGCGCGCCTGATCAACTCCTCGGTGCTCACCGGCCCGCTGGCCGGAGCAGGAGTGGCGGGGGCCGGCGCGGGAGCTGCCGCCGGAATTGCCGCCGCCACGAGTGGCGCGGCTTCGCCAGCCGGCCCGGGCGTTACGCCGCGCATCTCCTTGATTCTCTCGGAGACACCCGCGGCATACCATGTCGACAGCTCGGCGAACCACTCGCAATCCAGTTCCTTGATGTGGATTTCGTTTCGCTCGCCGATGTTCTCGGACCGTTTGTCGGGGGGATCCGAAGGGAGGCATTGATCCAGCGCCATGAGCATTTCCAACCACAACAGCCGGCCCTCGACGTTGCCGACCAGGCCTTCGCCGGCTTCATTCGTGCGTTTGAATTCCTCCTTGGCAGCGTCGTAGAGAGTTCTCTCCTCGTTGGCCGCGCGCTCGACGTCGTCGGCCCGCTTGAGTGCCGATTTGAACTTGTCGTCGGCGACCGAATTCCAGGCCCGCCAATGACCGAAGAAGTTGACCGTGCATCCCAGCAGCAGAGCCGCGACCATCGCCACGGCCCACGGTTTCTTGTCGCGAATCAAGCGATCGGTGACGATTTCGCGCGGCAAGAGATTGGTCGAGAGCTTGGCCTTGCCCATTCCCTGCAGTACCAATCCGTAGCAGACGGCGAAGCTCAACAGGTTTTCCTTGAAGGCCGGCGCGTCGACCACGGCATCGCCCACGATGCCGCGATATTTTTGCACGTCGGAGACGGGGTAGCCCAAGTTCTGCGACAGATATTTTTGCAATCCCGGCAACTTCATGGCGTTGCCCAGGGCGATCACCCGGCCGATATTGGCTCCGCGATCGATGCTGGTGAAGTAGCCGATCGAGCGTTGGATTTGCGTGAGCAGGTCGTTGAAAATTGGCCGCATGGCCTGAAACACGGCCTTGGGATCTTCGGCCTGCGAGGCGTTCTTTTTCAGATGTTCGGCTTTGGCGAACGTGAGCCGTAATTCCTTGGTCAACACTTTGGTGAAGTGGCTTCCGCCCAAAGGCACGCTCCGCTGCCACACGCGATAACCGTTGGTGATCACCAGATCCGTCGAGTCGGTGCCCAGCGAGAGCATGACCACCGATTCCGGCGGATTTTCCGGATCGTATTGATCGGCCGGCGGCAGGTCCTGCATCTGATCGAAGACGGTGTAGTTGTAGATCGTCAGCGGCGTAAGCTGGACGATATCGACCTCGATGCCCGCGTCTTCGAAAGGCTTCAGCGCCCGCTCGACCTGGTCGCGTTTCATCGCGAACAGGCCGACTTCGGTTTCCAGCGCGAAGCCGTCCTCTTCGCTCCCGCCGGCCATTTGCTGGTAGTCCCACACCACGTCTTCCAGCGCGAAGGGGATCTGCTGACGGGCTTCGTACTTGACGATGTCGGGAATCTTTTTCGATTCGACCGGCGGCAATTTGATGAAGCGCGCCAGCCCGCTTTGGCCCGAAACGGAAATCGCCACCCGGTCGCCGCGTACCGTATTGCGCGACAAAAACAGCTCCAGCGCCTCCCGCACCAATTCGGCCGGATCGGCATCCGGCTGGCTGAGAATTTTGGGGTATTCGATATAATCGAACGCCTCAGCCGAGATCAGATCGTCCTGGTCGTGGGGGCGGCAGCGAAGCGCCTTGATGGCACACTGGCCAATATCGATCCCCCACACGGCGTTGCTTTTCGCCATTGCGCTGTCCTGTTCCCGTCTTGGCGCCTGCGAGCGGTTTGGCCTGGTTTTCCGCCCTCAACCCAGTACGAAATCCAAGGTTTTTCCAACTGGATCGGTACCGTGTTGCCCCGCTTCCTCTCAGCTATTCAATTTAGACCCGGCGACGAGGCCATGTCAATGAAAACCGGCTCGATTCGCGGCATAAACCGGCCCTGAAATGCCACCGCCGAACGCCGCCAGTGACCGAGCGCCGGCGGCCGGCCGATCCCACGCTGTCGGGCCGAGGCTCGACGCCGCGCCGCCGCGAAAAGGGGTCGCTCGCCCCGCCTCGACTTACCAAATGCCAACGGCTATCGTGGATTTGTCTCCAGGTCGGCTCGCCGCGCTTGCCCACCGACGTTCATCCCCGCTCGTTTTCAGCACTGATATTTGATGAGATTCACTGAATTAACGGTTTTGCTGCCGTGTCATAGCCTTGAGGATTTTCCGGTTTATCACGAGGGAGCCGCGGCCGACGAACTACTGGGCGCCTGGTGCGCGCCGTGGCATCCGGCTCTGCTGGCTAGCGCCGGTGCGGTCCCCAATTGGCAGCGCATCGACGTGCCGCCAGAAACGCTCGCGGGCCGACTGGTCGTGGCGCCGCCATTCTGCCTCGATCGACTGCCGGCCGGCTTTGTGGCCCGGGCCAAGAGCGAAGGGGCCTGCGTGGTGCACGAAGCCAATCGCGACGCGGCCGTGGCGGCGGCCCTGGCTGCCTTGGATGGCGGCGACGCGGGCGTCGACGCGGCACTGGCTGCCGACTTTCTGGCGCTGGGCTTCTGCCGCCTGCAGATCGAACTGCTGACGCGGCACATGCGCTTTTCGACCAACATCGACGAAACGCATTTCGAGCGCGAAGTGGTCGCCGCGGCCCAGGCCGCCGTGGGGCATGATACGAACGCCGCCCGCGAGCATTTGCAGCAGTGCTTCGACACGCTCTACGAAGCCCGCAAACACTTCTACCCGGTCGACGTCTACCTGGTCGACATCACGCTGCTGGCCGCGACCACTTTGGGCCAAAGCTTGCAGCAAGAATTGGCCGGCGCGACGCCTACCAATCTGCTTGGTCCCACCGCACTTTTGAGCGAGCTGGCCAAGGAGCATCCCGACACCTGGTCGAGCCTCACCGCGGCCATCGACGCCGGGACGGCGTGCGTTCTGGGCGGCGAGCCGGAGGAAAGCGAGTTGCCGCTTTTGCCTCTGGAAACGGCCCTGGCGAGCCTTAGCGCGGGCGTGCAAAAGTACACGTCGCTGCTCGGCCGCGGGCCGCGAGTCTATGGCCGGCGGCGAGCCGGACTGGGGCCGACGCTGCCGCAACTGTTGACGAAGCTCGCGTTCCAAGGCGCGCTGCACTTCACGCTCGACGACGGCCGCTTTCCGCTGGGACCCCAATCGAAAACACGCTGGGAAGGTCTCGACTCGAGCGTGCTGGACGTGCTGGCCCGTGTGCCATGCGACGCCGCAAAGCCGGAAAGTTTTCTGGGGCTTTCGCGGCGGATGGCCGATGCAATGGACTCCGACCAGGTGGCCACCGTGATTTTCGCGCATTGGCCCCACGGCAGCAGCCCCTGGCACGACGCTCTGCGTCGCGTGGCCAGGCTGAGTCCGGTGCTGGGAAAATTCATGTTGCTGGACGATTATTTCAGCCACACCGACATGCCGGGCCGGCTCTCGAAATTCGAGCCCGACGACTATCGCACGCCGTACTTGCAGCAGGCGATCGTCCGCGGCCAGCCCGATCCGATTTCACGTTATGTCGTTTTGCATCGATCGCAGGCCGAGCGCGCGGCGTTGCAAGCCATCTCGACGCTCGGCGAGCTGATCGTTGGCAAGACCGACGCCGAAGCGTGTTGCGCGCACGGCAACGCGGACAGCGCGGGCGAAGCATCTAAAACCGCGCTGAATGTTGCGCTGGGCCGGCTGGCCGCCTTGCTGCCGCGCACGCCCGCCCCGACGTCGCCCCGTTATCTGGTCGTCAATCCACTGAGTTTCTCGCGGTCGATCGGGCTGGAAGTCCCCCGGCTGGAGTATCCGCCGGAAGTCAAGGCGCCGGTCGTGGGCGCGGGCCTGGGCGCGGAACGCAAATTTGCGGTCGTCGACGTGCCCGCTTTGGGATTTGCCTGGGTCGAATCGGGCGGATCGGCCCCCGCCGCGTCGCGCGTCAAACCGTTGGCCGAAGACAACGTGTTGCGCAATGAGTTTTTCGAGGCGACGATCAGCCGCACCACCGGCGGCATTCAGTCTCTGTACAGTTTCAGACAGCGCGGCAACCAGCTTTCGCAGCAGATCGCGTTTCGCATGCCGCAAGCCGACGCGGAGGCTGGCTACAGCAGCATGCGGGCCGAATCGGTGGACGTTTCGGCCGCCAGTGCCGCCTGCGGAGAAATCGTCAGCCGCGGCGCGCTGGTCGATGGCCAGGGCCGACGCCTGGCCGGGTTTCGTCAAACCACGCGAGTCTGGTCGGGCAGCCGGCTGTTGGGCATCGAGATCGAGCTGGACGGCCTGGAAGAGCTGCGCGCGGACCCATGGAATTCGTATTACGCCGCGCGGTTTGCCTGGCCCGAGGAAACGGCCGATCTTTATCGGGGCGTCGCTCTGGCTAGACAGAAAACCACGGCCACGCGGCTGGAGGCTCCGGAGTACGTGACGATTGACAATGGATCGGGCGCGACTTCGATTCTCACCGGCGGTCTGCCCTACCATCGCCTGAGCGAGCCGCGGATGCTCGACACGCTGCTGGTGGTGCGCGGCGAGACGGCGCGCCGTTTTTCGCTGGCTGTCGGGGTGGATCTGCCGAACCCGGCGGCCGCGGCGGTGGAGTTTATCACGCCTGGCACGGTGTGGTTCGACGAGGGCTCGCCGCCGGCGGCTTCCAGCGGCTGGTTCTTTCACGTTAGCGCGAAAAACGTGGTAGCCACGCACTGGCAGCCGCTGGTCGACACCGGCGCGCCAGAATCCGCAACCAGCGGCAAGCACGCGATTATCGGCTTTCGTGCCCGGCTGCTGGAAACGGCCGGTCGCGCGGGGCGCGTGACGCTGCGCGCGTTTCGCGGCGTGGCTCACGCCCGACAAGTCGATTTTCTTGGCGAAACGCTGCTCGAAGTGCCGGTCGAGGATGATAAGATAATGCTCGATTTCGCGGCCCACGAGTGGATCGAAGTCGAGGTCCACTGGAGCCGCTAAACGGAACTCGCTCCAGACCCTCGCGCCAACCGGCGCGTTACTGAATCCTGTCGCTCGGCGGCTCTTATGATTGTGACCATTGATGGCCCGGCCGGAGCCGGCAAGAGCACGATCGCCCGGGCGTTGGCCCGCCGGCTCGGTTTTCGGTTTCTCGACACCGGGGCCATGTATCGGGCCGTGGCCCTGGCGGCCATCGAGCGCGGGCACGATTGGCAGAAGCCGCAGCGGCTGGTTGCATTGGCCAACGGCCTGCAATTGGAAGTCAGCGAAGATCGGGTGACGATCGACGGCCGCGACGTGACGCAGGCGATTCGCACTAACGAGGTGACCGCCGCCACGCATTACGCGGCCAACAATCCCGGCGTCCGCGAGCATCTGGTCAAGCTGCAACGCCAGGCGGCCGGAAACGACAGCCTGGTGACCGAAGGTCGCGACCAGGGCACCGTGGTGTTTCCGCAGGCGGAATGCAAAATCTATCTGACCGCCAGCGCCGAAGAGCGGGCCCGGCGGAGAACGCAAGAGCTGG
>JBGQKM010000095.1:0-18898 GCA_041499515.1 Planctomycetia bacterium
AAGGGCAAGGTGACCGATTACCCGTTGACCATTCACAGCAAGACGGGACAACTGACCGACGTGCTGTACAACGCCACCGTCTACAAGGACGACCAAGACAACATCCTGGGCGTATTTGCGGCGGCCCGCGACATTACGCTTACCAAACAGGCGTCGCAGTACGCCCGCAGCCTGATCGAATCCAGCCTCGACCCGCTAGTGACGATCAGCCCTATCGGAAAAATCACCGACGTGAACGAAGCGACGGTCAAGGTCACGGGGGTGCCTCGCGAGCAGTTGATCGGAACGGATTTCTCCAGTTATTTCACCGATCCGAGTGAAGCCCAGGAGGGTTATAAACAGGCCTTCGACAAGGGCAAGGTGACCGATTACCCGTTGACCATTCACAGCAAGACGGGACAACTGACCGACGTGCTGTACAACGCCACCGTCTACAAGGACGACCAAGACAACATCCTGGGCGTGTTCGCCGCGGCCCGCGATGTCACCAAGAGCAAACGCGCCGAGGAGCAATTCCGCGGCCTGTTGGAATCGGCGCCGGACGCCATGGTCATCATCGACGAGACGGGAGCCATCGTCTTGATCAATACTGAAACGGAAAGGCTGTTCGGATACGAACGCACGGAATTGCTCGGGAAAGCCGTGGAGACCCTGATCCCGGAGCGGTATCATGGCAACCATGCCAGTTATCGCAGGGGGTATTACACCGCTCCCGCGACGCGCCCGATGGGACTCGGGGCCGATCTCTATGGCCGCCGGAAAGACGGTGGAGAGTTCCCCGTCGAAATCGCGCTGAGTCCGCTGGTTACCGAACAGGGAACGTTGGTTTCGGCCGTCGTCCGCGACATTACCGAGCGGAAGCGCTTCGAGCAGACATTGCAGGAAAAGAACATCGAGCTGGAAAAGGCCAGCATGGCCAAGGACCGCTTTCTGGCCAGCATGTCGCACGAGTTGCGCACGCCGTTGAACGCCATCATCGGCTTCACCGGAACGCTGTTGATGAGGCTCCCCGGGCCCTTGACCGGGCCGCAAGACACGCAACTCAAGACCATTCAGTCCAGCTCGCAACACTTGTTGTCGTTGATTAACGATCTGCTGGATCTGGCCAAGATCGAGTCCGGCAAGGTCGAGTTGAATCCTGAACCGGTGGTGTGCCAGCGCGTGCTGGAAGAGGTCTCGAAAACGCTCCGGCTGCAAGCGGAAAGTAAGGGGCTGACGTTCGAGCTGATCACCCCAGCCGATGACGTGATCATTCAAACCGATCGCCGCGCGCTGTCCCAAATCGTGATCAATCTGGCCACCAACGCCATCAAGTTCACGGAAACCGGCGGGGTCGTCATTCGCTTGGAACAGCGGCAGGAACTGGGCGAGTTGCTCACCGACTTGAGCGTCATCGACACCGGCGCCGGCATTCTCCCGGAAGATCAGGTCAAACTGTTTCAGGCGTTCGAGCAGTTGGCCAGCCCGGGCATGCGGCCCAAAGAGGGGACCGGCCTGGGTCTGCATCTGAGTCAGATTCTGGCCCATTTGCTCGATGGGCATATCGCCTTTACGAGCAAAATCGGACAAGGAAGCACGTTCACCATCACCTTGCGACAGTCATCGGAAAAAGACCGCAGCCATCGCCGGAAAAACACGAGCAATTCCGCCTGGGACAACGCCACCGCGTCGCCCGTCAAGGCACTAGCATAGTTTTCAGACAAACAATACTTAGGATGTGAAAACCTATGTCCACTATGGTCCTGGTGATCGAAGACAACAAAGCCAACCTCGACTTGATGCGATACCTGCTGGAAGCTTTCGGGTACATGGTGATGAGTGCCGTCGACGGCCAGGCCGGGCTGGAGTTGGCAGCCACGCTGCTGCCCGATCTGGTGGTCTGCGACATTCAACTTCCGAAAGTGGACGGTTACGAGGTGGCCAGGCAATTGAAGAACAATCCGCAACTGGCGTCGATTCCGCGCGTGGCTGTGAGCGCCTTCGCCATGGCTGGAGATCGCGACCGTATCTTGTCCGCGGGCTTCAACGGGTATATCTCCAAGCCGATCGTTCCGGAGACTTTTGTCGGCGAGCTTGAGTCCTTTTTGCCGAAGGCCAAATGGATCGTCGATCGACCGGCCCAAGCCAATGGCGAAACGTCGGCTCAAGTTGCTCCGCAAACTGTCCATCGAGGCAGGATTCTGATCGTCGACGACGTGCCCTCGAACCTGAACGTCCTGCGCAGTGTGCTAGAACCCTCGGGCTATGAAATCGTTACGGCCTCCTGCGGAGCGGAAGCGGTCCGTCTGGCACAACAAACGGCTCCGGACCTGGTCATTTCGGATCTGCACATGCCGGGAGAACCTGACTATGCATTGATTCAAACGCTCAAGGGCGATCCGCAGTTAAAATCGATACCGGTCGTCATGATGTCTGCGACCACGCACAGTGAGGACAAGGCCCGCGCCAGTCTGAAAATGGGCGCAATCCGTTTTCTGTTCCGCCCGATCGCGCCGCAAACGCTGCTGGCCGAAATCGAGCAGTGTTTGTTGAAAAGTAGGCCATTGCAAGAAGTCACTCATTGAACGTTGGTTGATTTATCCATCGTACAGCCGTCGAATGACGACCGTCCACAGCCCCAATGCCGATCCTGATGCCCGTGGGTACGATTTATCGTGCCTGGGCCGACTGAAAATCCTGGTAACAAAATGATGAACCTATCGACTCCAAAGCCGGAAAGCCTTGACGCGTGCACGATTCTTGTCGTTGACGATCTGCCGGTGAACCGGCAATTCCTGGCGACCTTGTTGGGCTACGCCGGGCACCGGGTCGTCGAGGCGGAAGACGGTGTCGACGCGCTTGCGGTGGCGCGACGCGAGCGACCGCAGTTGGCCATCGTCGATATTCTCATGCCGAACATGAACGGCATCGAATTCGTCCGCGAGCTGCGCCAGAGATCGCCCTTGGATAACACACCGATCTTGTTCTATACGGCCACGTATCGGCTTGAAGAAGCGCAACAGATGGCCGGTTCAGTGGGCGTCACCGACGTGCTGCGAAAACCGGCCCGGCCGGAGGAAATCCTGGAGACGGTCGACAAACTGCTTGGGCGTCCTGCCGGCAGCTCGCTGGCGTATGCGTCGGCTTCGATGCAAGAATCGAACTTGCAGATGGAACATTTGAACACGCGCATGGTGGCGATGATCGAATTGCAGTTGGAATTGGCCGCACAGCGCGATCTCGACGTGTTGTTCAAGACGACTTGCCGCGGTGCTCGCGCGATTCTTGGCGCCCGCCGCTCGGCGGTCGGCATCCTGACGGAAGACGAACAATCGCTGCTGCACTTTGTTGCCGATGGGAGTTCCGAGTTGTCACTTGAGCAACAGCGTCCCCCATCGCCCGACGCAGGCGCGCTGGGCGCGTTGCTGGCCTTGCAACGGCCCGAGCGGATTCGCAAGGACGCGTCGGTGTCGACGGACCCAGAGATGTCGAGCCGTGGCAGCTTTCCCGACTACGACGCGTGTCAATCATTCTTGGGCCTTCCGCTCCGCACGCCTTCTCGCTGTTACGGCTGGATGTATTTCGTCGATCGCGTGGACGGCAAAGATTTTAGTGTCGAGGATGAGCGGCTCGCGGCGACTCTGGCCACGCAGTTCACGATCGTGTACGAAAACACCTGTCTGCTCGAACAGGTCAGACAATCGGTCTTGGAACTGCAGGAGAGCAACCGGCAGTTGGCCCTGGCACACGACGACCTGGAACAGCGCGTCGAACGGCGCACGCGGGAACTCGTTCAGGTCCAAAAACAGTTGCAGCAAAACGCGGCCGAATTGGAGCGGCGCGCCGCCCAACTCGAACAAAGCAACAAGGAGCTGGAAGTGTACGCTCACGTCGCGTCGCACGATCTGCAGGAGCCGCTGCGATCCATCTCCGGGTTTTGCGAATTGCTGCAGGATCGCTACCGCGGCCAGTTCGACGAGCAGGCGGATCGGTGGTTGGACAAGATCATCCGCGGATCGGTTCGCATGAAGACGATGATTCAAGACATGCTGACTTATTCACAGGTTCAATCGGGAGGCCAGCGATTTTGTCCAATCGATCTTGCCAGAGTTTTTGACGAAGTCGTGGAAAACCTGTCACAGCCCATTCGGGAGTCTGGAGCCCAAGTCACGCGCGACGAACTTCCCACGATCGTATGCGACCCGACGCAAATGGTTCTGTTGTTCCAGAACCTGATCGGCAATGCCGTCAAATACCACGACGTGAAGCCGCCACGGGTCCACGTGTCGGCCAGACATGACCAGCAGAACTGGGTACTTTCCGTCAAGGACAATGGCATCGGCATCGCGCCGGAACATTTCGATCGCATCTTTCAGAGATTCAAACGGTTGCATCGGCAATCCGAGTATCAAGGCACGGGGATGGGACTGGCGATTTGTCAATGCATCGCGGAACACCACGCCGGTCGCATTTGGGTGAAATCGGAACCGGGCCAGGGAAGCGAGTTTTCCTTCGAGATCCCGGCTTGTTCGAATTCGGAGATTGTCGAAACCACTAACGTTGCGGCATGTAATATTGCTTCAATCCAGGCGGGTGAGGATATCTCGTCTTACCCAGGCATGGTGGCGCATTGATCCAAGTCGCATTATGGGTCGAGTTTAACGGTTGAGAGCGGGTAGGGGATTTCCTTAGTCGCCCGCAGCATGGAACTACGTTTGATACGCTAGAATACGCAAACGGCATATACACGCCAGGAGTTGACTCGTGATTCAAACCATACCGCCGGCACGGCTTGCGGAAATCTTGTTGGTTGACGATAACGAAGACGACATCGAGTTCACCAGACTGGCGTTCGAGCATGTCAGGTTGGCGAACCGGCTGCACCTTGCCACCGATGGGGTGGAAGGTCTGGCGTTCCTGCGCCGCGAAGGCAAGTACACCGGCGCCGTTCGGCCGGACCTGCTACTGCTGGACTTGAACATGCCGCGAATGGATGGGCGAGAGATGTTGGGCGTGATCAAAAGTGACGACGATTTGCGGCGCATTCCCGTCGTCGTGCTGACCACCTCCGACGCCGAGTTGGACATCATGCGAGCGTATGACGCGCACGCCAATGCGTACATGACAAAGCCGGCCGAGTTTACCCGGTTTCTCGGAATGGCTATGCAGCTCGCGGAATATTGGTTTGCAATGGTCAAACTTCCTCCGCACTGAGTCAACGATGAACCTTTCAAGCGCACCAGCGAAGACGGCCGTGTGAGGCCCCATTTTCGTCGCATCACCATTCAAAGGATTGATGTTGTATGCCGAGCGACGCAACGGACACAAGGATCGGCCAACAGGTCCAGAGCGCAAACGAGAAAAAGTTCCGCGTTCTCCTGGACGCTCTCTACGATCTGGTATGGTCGGTCGACCTGGACGGGCGGATCACGTTTGTCAATCGGGCCAGCGAGCGAGTCTACGGCCTCAAGCCCCAACAGATGATCGGCCGGCCGGAATCGGATTTCGTGCCCGAGCATCAGACGCACAAGCACCAGTTGCTCCTGAAGCAACCCCCGGCCGCCGGCGAGTCGCTGCAACGGTACGAAAACGAAGTCGGCCGCACGGATGGCACATTGCGCCTGCTGACCACGCATGCCACGTATTTGCGTGACGATGTGGGACATGTCGTTGGAGTCTGCGGCATATCGCAAGACATGACCGAAGTGAAGCAAGCGCGCATGAAACGTCGAACCGTTCGGCGTGCGCTGCGGGGGCTCGAGCTTAAAGAAAGAGAAACGGCCGATGCGGAGCGCGAGCGGCTTCGTAATGAACTGATTCACACGACGCGGCTGGCCACCTTGGGCAAGATGTCGGCGCAGATCGCACACGACCTGCGCAATCCGCTGGGCGCCGTGCGGAACGCGGCCTACTATCTGAAAAAGACGCTCAAAGACGACAACGCCGAGGTCACCGATTTCGTGGGCGTCATCGAGGATGAAGTCAGAACCTGTGACGCGATCATTCAGAATCTTTTGGAAATCACTCGCCCGCGACAGGCCGATCGTCAGTGGAACGACCTGGCGGAGCAGACTCGCGCTGCGTTCGTACGCCTGAGTGCGCCACGCGGAATCGAATTAAAGTTCCACGCGCCCAGCGAACCGTTCCTGATCTACTTCGATGCCGTTCAACTGCGGCAGCTCTTGGACAACCTGTTGATTAACGCTCTGGAAGCCGTCGCAGAAGGCGGGTTGATTGAAGTTCGAGCGGAACGATTGGCCCATGCCGATCGGATTCAGATTCACGACTCGGGGCCTGGAATCGCGCCGGGAATCCGCGACAATATCTTCGAACTGCTTTTCACGACCAAAACCAAGGGCACCGGGCTCGGTTTGGCCATTTGCAGGCAACTCGTCCAGGGCCACGGAGGCACGATCGTTTTGGAAAATCATGGTCAAGCGGGAGCCACCTTCACGGTTACGGTTCCTCGCAGGGAGGCGACCAATGCACAAGAGCAAGAATGTCCGCAAAGTGCTGGTGGTGGATGATGAACCTAATATGCGGAAAACCTTGAGCGCGATTTTGCGCGACGAGGGTTACGACGTGCAGACCGCGGACGACGGCGAACGTGCGGTCGAATTGTGTCAACAACATTTGTTCGACGTGGTGTTGATGGACGTGCGCATGCCGAAGCTCGACGGCGTCGAAGCGTTTCGACGTATCCACCGCCATCAGGAAGGCGTGCGCGTTATTCTGATGAGCGCCTACCGCGAAGAACACCTCAAGCAAGAGGCTCTCGACGACGGTGCGATCGCATTCATCGACAAGCCGCTGGACGTCGAGCGCGTGATTCGGCTGATCGCGGATACGGCCGAGACCGCCATCCTGGTGATTGCCGATGACCAGCACACGGCCAAAACGATCAGCGAATCGCTCCGACAACAAAGGTATCATGTGACTACCGTCTCGACGCCGCACGACGCCCTGGAAATCGTCGAGCAAATCAAATTCGATATCGTCTTCATTGACGTCCAACTGGCGTCGATGAACGGCTTGGACCTCTACCTGGCCATCAAGAAAGTAACGCCTTCGGCGATAGCCATCATGCTCTCGGGCATGGAAGAGGAGTTTCTGCGGGTGGCCCGCGCCGCGGTGCGGCAAACCGCCTATGCGATCATCAACAAACCCATCGACTTGGACCACTTGTTTGACTTGCTCAACCGCATTCAGCGGCAGCGGGCTTCCGATGCCTTGCATAAGCCGCAGGTGTAGGCCAGCTCCATTTCTCTGGGGAGAGTCCGCATGGCGCGGAAAGACTTCCACGCGGCGCATGGTGCGGGAGGTAAAACGATGTTGAAAGATGGCGCCTCGACTCCCCGTCTCAAGGTGCTTTTGGTCGAAGACGAGTTGTCGCACCGCCGAACTCTGACGGCCATTCTGCGCGACGAGGGATTTGACGTCACGGCGTGCGACACGGTGGACGAAGGCATCAGTTTGGCTGTCACGGAAGAGTATCCCATTGCCATCGTCGACCTGCGTCTGCCCGACCGAGAGGGTCTGCACTTGCCGAAAGAATTGGCGCATAAAAAAGGGAAACCCCGAGTCATCATTCACACGGCTCATGTGTCCCTGGCGACGGTCAAAGCCGGGCTGAATCTCGGCGTTTTCGCATACGTCGAAAAACTGAGCGATCCGCGTGAACTGATCGGTCACGTCCATCGTGCCGCGACCGACCATCTCAATCAAACGCTCCGCGACGCGGAGGAGGAAATCCGGCTGCAGTTTCGCTTGCTCGACGCGGTCCAGCAGAGCGTGATCGCGACCAACCTGAAGGGCGACATCGTGTATTTGAATCGATTCGCCGAGTCGATGTACGGCTGGTCCGTCGCCGAGGCATTAGGGCGCAACGTCGCTGAGTTGTGGGTTCCGCAGGATGATTGCGCAAGCCATCGAGCGAGCATCGAGAGCGTCACCAACGGTAAGAGCTGGTCCGGAGAAGTTCGCGTTCTGCGGCGCGATGGGTCGAGCTTTCCGGCCCGCCACACCGACTCGCCGATTTACGATTCCAAAGGGAGACTCGTGGGGATCGTCGGGATCTCGGCCGACATTTCAGCCGAAAAAGAGGCCCAGCAATTGCTCTGGAGCCATGCTCGACAGCAGTCGGTGGCGGCCGAGCTGGGGCGGCTCGCACTGACCGGACAAGATCTCGATGTCTTCATGCAGCAGTTGAGCGAGGCCTTGGCGGCGGCGCTGGACGTGGAATACGTCAAGGTCCTGGAACGGTTACCCCATCAAAATCGCTTTTTGCTGCGGGCCGGCGTCGGTTGGCAAGCGGGGCGGGTGGGAACGACTATGCTCGCCTCGCTAGCCGAGTATGCGCTTCGCACTCAGGAGCCGGTCATCGTCGAGGATTTGTCCAGTGAGACGCGATTTGCGGTTCCGTCATTACTGCGCGATCACCACGTGGTCAGCGGAATGAGTGTCATCATCACCGGAGATGAGCGGCCCTTCGGAATGCTCGGGGTTCACTCGAGGCGAGCTCGCCGGTTCACGAAATACGACGTCGATTTTGTTCAGGTGGTCGCCAACCTGCTGGCCGGCGCCATCGAGCGCCACCAGGCGCTCCAGCGTTGGCGGGCCCTGTTCGATTACTCGCTGGACCCGATCCTGCTGGTCGACAATGACGGGAAGTTCGTCGATGTCAACGCGGCCGGCTGCGCACTGGTGGGCTACACGCACGACGAGTTATGCCGCATGTCGTTTTGGGACCTCACGCCCGAACGGAATCAAGAGTTGACGACCAGGTTGTGGCATTCGCTTCTGAAGGCGGGTCACCTGACCGGCGAGTATGTCCTGGTCCACAAGGACGGCACCGAGGTCGTGGTTGAATTCAGCGCGGTAGCGAATGTGTTGCCGGATCTGCACTGTGCGAATCTGCGCGACGTTACCTCGCGCAAGCGCACCGAGGCTCTCGTCCGGCAGCAGCAACATCATTTGGCGCACGTGCAGCGGACGGCCACGATGGACCAGATGGCCGTGGCCCTGGCTCACGAACTCAATCAGCCGCTGGGCGCCGTGTGCACGTTTGCCGGAGGACTCCTGCAAGCGCTACCCACAACCCAGATTGCCAACGGCGAGTTGCTCAAAGTGTTGGAACAGATTCACAATCAGGCGCTGCGGGCCGGCGATATTGTCCGACGGCTGAAACGTTTCGTTTCTCGAAGCATCCCCAAAACAGAAACCGTGGACCTGAACCAGATCATTCGGGACACGGAACAACTCATCCACAGCGATTTTGCCCTGCATGGGACCAAGGTTCGCCTGGAATTGCAGCAGGACCTGCCGGCGATCAGCGCGGATTCGGTGCAGATTCAACAGGTGCTTGTCAATCTGCTCAAGAACGCGGTCGAGGCCATGGAGGGACTGCCGGAAGACAAAAGACAAATCACGATTCGCACGTCACGGGCCCACGGCCTGGTGGAGGCGGTCGTTATCGACTGTGGCGATGGCCTTTCACCGCAGGACTTGGCGCGCGCATTCGAGCCCTACTACACGACCAAGCCCGACGGCCTGGGCATGGGGCTGAGCATCAGCAGCACGATCGTTGAAAACCATCGCGGAAAACTCGACGCGTTTTGCAATGCCGACCGCGGAATGACCTTTCGCTTCCGCCTGCCGTTGGCCGCCAGTGGCTCCGACAAATGCCCGACCGTGAAAGCGGATCCTCGGGCGTTGGTCGTCTAACGTTCCGAGCAGCCAGCGCGTCAGCCGGGGATCGTGATCATTTCCCTTGGCGTCACCGGCGCCATGGCCAACGGGTCTTCGCTTCGAGCGGTCGAGTTGCAATAGTACGTCGTCATCAGTTTCACGAGCTGCGCCACCGATTTAACGCCCATTTTCCTGGTGATGTTGCTGCGATGCACCTCAACGGTTTTGGTGCTGATTCCCAGGGCCGTGGCGATTTGCTTGGTCAGCCGGCCTTCCACGACGTTGGCCATGATTTCTCGCTCGCGGGACGTCAGTTCGGCGACTCGTCGCCGTACATCGGCCGCCTCGCGCTGGGTATGACGCGCCAGCGAGTCGCAACGGATGGCTTCTCTCACGCTGGCGATCAGCCGCTGATGATGGAACGGCTTTTCCAACACGTCGATCGCTCCGTATCGCATTGCGTCGACGGTAACCGGCACGGTTCCATGACCGGTAACAATGATACACGGATTCGCGTAATCGCGTTTGCGGAGTTCCTGGAGTAAATCAATCCCGGACATTTCCGGCAGTTGGATGTCTAACACCAAACAGCCGGAGCGTTGGGCATCGAACGTCGCGAGAAATTCCGAGGGCAAACGAAACGTTTCGACGTCCAGTCCAACCGTATTGAGGATGAATGCCAACGACTTCCGCATTCCGTCGTCGTCGTCCACGATATACACGATTGGACTATTCATGATTCCAACGACCCCATTCGGAGAAACGTCCCCCTGAACGCGATCGATCCGCCAACGTCAATGAATATATGCCATCTTTCCGCGGTAATGCAACCCGGCCAGCTTGCTGAGTGATACATTGGGACGACTGCGAGTATTAGGGTATGTCGTCCCTTTTCAATTTGAGACAACGAGCCGCCGGCCTCAACACTTGACCGGCGGCTCGTTGCGAGATCCCCCCGCGAACGTTTGTCGCTGCCCAACGACTTGATTCTACCCCCCGGTCTACAGGTTGGATTATCGCCCGTTACCTATCCTGCCAACCATAAGGAAATCCCTTGAAAGCGAGGTGGTTGCCACCCAGCCGGTATCGCACGTCGTAAATTTTGATGGACACCCATCGGTGGTTGCGTGCGGCGAAGCGGGCAATCTCAGGGCGCAATCAACTTCGCCCCGGTTCTTTCCATGCCATTTTGGCCGAGTGCCCAACAGGAATGCTTTCACGATGAACGCAGAGATCACAAAAGTTCTGGTGGTGGACGACAGCGAAGACGACTTCGAGCTGACGCGCGAGATGCTCTCCCGCATCGATGGCCGGCCTTTTCGGCTGGATTGGGTCGCCACCTACGACGACGCGCTGCGTCGCCTTGCCGAGAATCGGCACGACGTTTACTTGATCGATTACCACCTGAATCAGCACGACGGCATCGAATTGATGCAAGACGCCATCCGGCAGGGATGTCGGGGGCCCATGATTCTGTTGACGGGCCGAGCCGGTCGCGAAATTGACCTGGAGGCCATGAAATTGGGGGCGGCAGATTACCTGGACAAATCGCAACTCAACACGAATTTGCTGGAACGATCGATTCGCTACGCGCTTGCGCAAAAGAACAGTGAGGCTCACCTCGTTTGGCGCGCGACCGAGGCCGAACTCATGTATCGAACCACGGCGATCGCGGCGGAACGGTTGTCGCTCGGCCGCGCGCTGGAACTGATCATTTCCGAAGTGTGCCGATCCCTGAAATTCGCGTTCGGCCAGGCGTGGCTGGTGGACGAGCGGGGAAACAAGGCGGTCGTCGCCCGAATTTGGAGTCCCCCGGGCCAGGTGTTGCCGAGTGACACCGAGCGACGCGCCGTCGAGACGGAACTCGGCGCGGCCGGTGGTTTGGTCGAGAAAACCATCGAAACCGGAATGTCGCAATGGTGCAGCAGCATTCCGCCGGACGGCCGTTCGCCGCTCCATGATACGTGTCAACGCGCTGGGCTGAAGGGACTGCTGTGTGTCCCTGCCAAGGCCGATGAAAGCGTGGCGGCCGTGCTCGAATTCTTAAGCAACGAGGAGCTCTCGTCGAGCCGCGACTGGTTGAAACTGATGGAAAACGTCGGCGAGCAGATCGGGCGCATCCTGGAGCGCCACGATGCGGAAGAAACTCGGCGGCAAAACGAGGAACGGCTCCGGCAGTCGCAAAAGCTGGAGGCGTTGGGCATGTTGGCCAGCGGGGTCACGCACGAATTCAACAACTTGATGCAGGCCGTTCAAGGCTTTGCGCGATTCGCCATGGAGGGGCTTCGCGAAGACGACCGGCGGTATCAAGACATGGAACAAATCCTGGCCGCGGCGGAGCAAGCAACGACGTTGACCCGTCAGCTGCTTAGCTTCTGCAGAAAGCAGCCTGTGGAGCGCGAACTGCTGGAGCCGAACCAGGCCGTCCAAGAGATCCTGACGATGCTTCGCCCCGTCATCGGCAATCAAATCGAAATCGATTTTTGCGACGGCGGCGATGCCAAATCGCTTCTGGTCGACCGTTCGATGTTTCAACAGTTGCTGATGAATTTATGCATTAATGCCCGCGACGCCATGCCCGACGGCGGAAAACTGAACATCAGCACACAAATGCTGGTGATCGACGAGACCAGCCGGGAGTCCTATCCCGAACTGGTGCCGGGCCCTCACCTGCGTCTAACGGTCGCCGACACCGGCTGCGGCATGACGCCCGAAGTGCAGCAGCGGATGTTCGATCCATTCTTTACCACCAAGGAGATGGGCGAAGGAACCGGGCTCGGCATGGCCACGGTCTATGGTATCGTGCAACAGCATCGCGGCGCCATTCGCGTCGACAGCGCACCGGGACGGGGCACGGCGATGACGGTTTTGTTCCCCTTGTCGGATGTCGGGAATGGCAAACCGCAGGTTGTCTCGAACGGACCCGTCGCGGCGGCGACGATGCCGGTCCACGATGACAAAAGACCCGTGGAATCCCAGGATCATCGGCCTGGTGAGGCATTGACGAAAGCCCATTGGACTCTCGAAAACCAAGATTCGCCGGGACAACCGGCAAATGGCCGGCCGGCTGATACCGCCCGAGACAAGGAATGGCTCATCGAGGTGTTGGAAGCGACGCCCGATTTCGTGGGTTGTGCCGATGTGCATCAGGTACCCCGATATGTCAATCCGGCCGGGCGACGTTTGGTTGGCATGGAGCCTACCGAAGACCTGTCCAAGACCAGAATCGTCGATTTCATAGCAAAGTCGGCCCAGCGAGTTGTCTTTGACGAAGCGATTCCGTATTCGATCGAACACGGCGTCTGGACCGGCAATGTGGCCCTTGCCGCCCGCGACGGCAGCGAAATCCCCGTGTGGATGGTCGCGATTGCCCACAAGAACGCAAACGGCGAGCTGACCGGCCTCTCGACGATCTCCCGCGACCTGCGACCGCTGCTGGCTGCGCAGCAGGAACGCGAGGCGTTGCACCGTCAACTTCGCGTGGCCGCGCGGCAGGCGGGCATGGCCGAGGTGGCGACCGGCGTCTTGCACAATGTCGGCAACGTGCTCAACAGCGCCAACGTTTCTACACAACTGCTGTCCGAACGGCTTCGAGCCAACCACTTGCACGACTTGTCCAAGGCGGTTGATCTGCTGTGGGATCACGTCGACGATCTGACCGCGTTCGTACACGACGACCGTCAAGGAAAACACCTGCCCACGTTTCTGCGCGAGATGACCGAGCAACTCCAGCGCAACGAGCAGGACAGCCTGAAAGAACTCACCTCGCTCCAGGAAAACATTGCCCATATCAAGGAAATCGTGCAGATGCAGCAAACCTACGGGCGGATGTCAGGGATTTGCGAGTCGCTGAAGGTCGCCGACGTGCTGGAAGAGGCACTACAGCTTGACGCCGCTAGTTTTGCACGACATTCGGTGCGGATCGTTCGCGAGTATGAGGACATTCCGCCTGTGAACCTCGAAAGACACCAGTTGCTGCAAATCCTGGTGAACCTGATCAGCAATGCCCGGCATGCCCTCCGCGATTCTCAGGGCGCCGAAAGAACGTTGACCTTGCGCGTCGGCATGGCCGGCAGCCAGACCATCGAGATCGCGATTACCGATAACGGGGTCGGCATCTCGAGTGATAACTTGAGCAGGCTTTTTTGCCACGGGTTCACCACTAAAAAAGACGGGCACGGCTACGGACTCCATCACAGCGCCTTGGCCGCGAAGGACATCCATGGGACTCTCGCGGCCCACAGCGACGGACCTGGCAAGGGAGCGACCTTTACGTTGACGTTGCCGTTGACGGATCGGGAGCCGGCGGACTCGCGACAAACCGCAGATCTGTGCGCCTCGAAATAGCAGCGGCCTCTGTACGAAGCCCTGGCGAGCTCGTGGGCTCGGTCATCCTTGGCGAAATGCCAAATGGATCGAGGTCTCGGCGATGCACGCCGCATCGCCCGTCAATTGCTAAGGAAATCCCTATTCTCCGTTTGCGGCACGGGTGGGCGCTTGATGAAAACCTAGTGTTGGCAGAGTGGAATGCAGCGCTGCCAAGTGGTTTTTGCCTCAGAGCGTGCCCCATGGAAATCACCCAAGAGAAAAATCGACGCGTCCTGGTCGTCGACGACAACGAAGCCATTCATCATGACTTTCGTAAGATTCTCGGAGACCGGCCGGAGTCCACGGAATTGTCGGCGAGGAAAGCCGAGCTATTTGGCGCCGCCGACGAAGAGAAGTCGAAGATCGTCTTCGAACTGGCATGCGCGATTCGAGGACAGGATGGGCTGGCGAAAGTCGTTGCCGCCCGCGATGCAAACCGACCCTTTGCGCTGGCGTTCGTCGACATGAGGATGCCGTCCGGCTGGGACGGGGTCGAGACGATCCAGCAAATCTGGCAGGTGGACCGCAAGATTCAAATCGTCATCTGTACCGCTTATTCGGACTATGCGTGGTCTGAAATCATCGAAAAGTTGGGCCAGAGCGACAATCTGCTCATTCTGAAAAAGCCATTCGACAACATCGAGGTATCACAATTGGCCGCTGCGCTGACCGACAAATGGTGGGCGACCAGCCAGGCCGGGCTCAAGATGGAAATGCTCGAACAACTCGTCGCGCAGCGCACCGCCACGTTGCAACAAGAAATCGCCGAACGCGAGCGCGTCCAGCAACTATTACGCGAAAAAGAAAATTTAACGCGACGAGCACGGAGATTGGAGTCCATCGGGCAACTGGCCGGTGGAATTGCTCACGAATTCAACAACCTGCTGCAGACGATCCAGGGTTACACCTGCATCGTCCAGGATGAACTGTCGCCGGACGAACCCGCCTATGCCGATCTGGAGAAAGCGCTCGTTGCGACTCAAAGAGCCGCGACGTTGACCGGCCAACTGCTGACCTTCAGCCGAGGGCAAAGCCTCGAGCGGTCGACCATCGACGTGAACGAAGCGGTCACCAACGTCGTGAGTCTTCTCGAATGCGTCCTCGGGAAAGAGATTGAGCTGACGGTCTCGTTGGACGAAAAAGTCGGAGTGATCTCCGCCGACACCGAAATGATCCAACAAGTTGTCATGAATCTATGCCTCAATGCACGCGACGCGATGCCATCGGGAGGCAAACTGACCATCACCACCGCGGATGAAGTGCTGACCGACAACTACTGCGCATTTCACCCGGACACGGAGCCCGGGCGATATGTACTGTTGTCGGTGACCGATACCGGCTGCGGCATGACCCCTGAAGTGATCGAGCACGTTTTCGAGCCGTTTTTCACGACCAAGGAAGTCGGCCAACGGACGGGACTGGGTCTGACGACGGTGTACAGGCTTGTTCGCCACCACGGGGGCGTGGTTACCGCCTACAGCGAGCCCAACGTCGGTTCGACCTTCCGAGTTCGCCTGCCCGCGGATGCTCAGGCCACCGCGCAACCGCCCCAAGCGGCGGATTCCTGCCAGGTGCCGGAGGGCCACCAGACGATCCTGATTGCCGACGATGAAAAGCTGATTCGCGACGTGGCCGTGCGCATCCTGAACAACGCCGGTTACCGAACGTTGGAAGCCGCCGACGGACGGCAGTGCGTCGCCCTGTTCGAACAACATCGGAATGAAATCGGATTGCTCGTGCTGGACGTGGTGATGCCAAAACTCAATGGGCGTGACGCCTATCGACAAATTCACGAGATGTGTCCGACGCTTCCGGCGATATTCTGCACGGGCTACGATCCGACGGCCAGCCGCAACAGCGGCGCGGTTTCCGAGGACTGCCTGTTGATCGAAAAGCCCTTCAAGCCGGAAATCCTAGTGCGGGCGGTGCGCGAGGCCTTGGACGCCGTGGTGCCATGCGAACCCATCCTAACATGAGCGAACGCCCTGCAACCGTGGCCCAGATTCTCGTCGTGGATGATGAGGCCGTCGTTCGCGATCTGCTCTGTCGCTGGATCGAGCGCGACGGCTACGCCTGCGTGCAGGCCGCTGAGTCGAATGCGGCCTGGCAGTTGATCGAGCGTCACGACATTCAGCTTGTCGTTACCGACATCATGATGCCTGGCCCCAGCGGCATCGATTTCCTCGAGCGGATTCGACGCGATTATCCGGACATCGCGGTGATTATTTTGACGGGCGTGAGCGAAGCCAACACGGCGATCCGGGCACTGATCGACGGCGCGGCCAGCTATCTGATCAAACCGGTCAATCGCGACGAATTCCTGTTTCAGTTTTGGCGGGCATTGGAGATACGCGATCTGCGCATCCACAGGCACGAGTATCTTGACCAGCTCGAAAAGCGCGTACGCGAACAAACACGTGAGCTGCGAGATGCCAACGAGGAAACCATCCACCGCCTCGTCACCGCCTCGAGATTCCGCGACGATGAAACCGGCTCGCACATCAAACGTGTCGGCTTATTCAGCGAGTTGCTGGCCCAGGCGATCGCCTGGCCGGCGAGCGAGAGCGAACGCATTCGACTTGCCGCGCCCATGCACGACGTCGGCAAGATCGGGATTCCCGACGGCATTCTGCAGAAGCATGGGCGGTTGACGCCGAACGAGTTCGAAATCATGAAGACGCATACCACGATCGGCGCGGAGATTCTTGCCGGCTCGCGTTCGCCAATGCTGCAGATGGCCCATACCATCGCGCTGTGCCACCACGAACGCTGGGACGGCGCTGGATATCCAGCGGGCCTTGCCGGCGAGGCGATTCCCGAGGCGGCCCGCCTCGTCGCGATCGTCGACGTATATGATGCCTTGACCCACGATCGGGTCTACCGCCCCGCCATGTCCGACGACCGAGTGATGTCCATCATCGAGCGCGGACGGGGCACGCATTTCGACCCCAATTTGTTCGAAGCGTTCCTGCGGATTCAACCTGAGTTGCCGCAGATCGCGCGCGACAATCCGGATGTGCCAGCACATGTGGCTCGCCGCGCGTTGCCGGTGAGCTCGCCGATTCGCGTCGCGTTGGCGTCGCAACACACTTTCATGTTTCAGGACGGATAGAACCATGACCACGGCCGGATCGCGCGCGGCGATTTTGCAGGAAACTTGGGATACCCCAGGGACCCACGGCCCAGTCCAGGCGGCGAAAGACACATGCCTCTAAAACGAATTCTCATTGCCGACGACGACCTCGACCTGGTCCAGGTATTGACGCTGCGCTGCAAGGAACTGGGACTCGAAGTGTTTCGGTCCTCCGACGCGCTGCATGCGCTCGTGGGCGCCCATCGGGCGGAACCGGATCTGATCATTCTCGATGTCAAAATGCCGTCCGGCAATGGCCTGAGTGTCTGCGAAATGCTGGCCGGTGATTCCATGCTGTCCAAAATCTCCGTCATCATCATCAGCGGACAGTCCGACGACGAAACGCAACGGCGCTGCAAAGAGCTCGGCGCGCAGTTCGTCAGCAAAGGTCCAGACCTATGGGAACATTTGGAGCCGTTGATCCGTGCGGCCCTGCAACTGGAGCCTCGACCGGAAACCGTAGACGTGCAACGATTGGCGTCCGACGTCGATCAGCCGTCCCGACCTCCCGGGCGCGTCCGGGTTTTGTGTGTCGACGACGATGCGGATATCTCGAAGGTCATCAAGCTCCGCCTCGAGCCGCTGGGAATCGAGGTCATTCGCGCTTTCAGCGGCATGCAGGGCTTCTGGTGTTGTCTCGACTCGCGGCCCGACGTGGTCATTGCCGACTTGAGCATGCCGGATGGCGATGGGAACTACCTGTTTTGTCGCCTCAAGCAGCACCCGCTGACCCAGGACATTCCCGTCATCATTCTGACTGGTCAAAACAACCCCGCCGTCAAACGCCACCTATTGAGCGTGGGCGTCGACGCATATCTCACGAAGCCGCTGGTCTTCGACGATCTGATCGCGCAGCTCAAACGCTTTATCGATGTGCCTGTCAAGCATGAGCTGGCACAAAGTCAACCATGACCGAACTGCACAACCATCTGGCCACCATACCAATTGACCCCGCTGGAGTCCAACCTCACAGCCCATCCCGGGTTCGACTTTTGCTGAAGTTTCGATTCCCGTGGCCCTTTGCCAATCGAACTTTTTTGCGCGTGACCGTTGTCGCCCTTTGGCTGGGCGCACTCGCGGTTGGGTTTGTGATGCTCGCTGAATATGGTTATTCGCCCGGCAGGATCCAACAAGCCCCGCCGCGTTGGCCGAGCGCCAGCAAAATCGTGCCGAGCCAAGATCGCGCCACGCTGGTTCTGTTTGCCCATCCGCGCTGTCCGTGCACCAGGGCCAGTCTTGAAGAGTTAGAGAAAATCGTCGCGCACTGCCAGGACAAAGTGGCTTGCTGGGTCGTGTTTTTCAAGCCCGGCGGCTTCGCGGACGATTGGGACCAGACCGACTTGTGGAGTTCGGCCGCCGCGATTCCCGGCGTGCAGGTCATGCATGACATCGACGGCCAGCAAGCCCGCTTGTTTCATGTGGCCACGTCGGGTCAGGCCCTGCTCTATAGCGACCGCGGCGAACTGTTGTTCTCAGGCGGCATCACCTTCGCGCGGGGCCATGCCGGCGACAACGCGGGCCGGACCGCGATCGAGTCAGCCGTGTCAGGCAAGTCGACCGGGCTCCAGCAAACGCCCGTCTACGGCTGCCCGATCGCGCAGCCGACCGACGAGTGATCGGGCCAGCCACGGCGATCGTCGTTCCCGCCGGGTATAGTACGTTGTTAACGGCCGCCGCAAACATGATGATGACGGCTGGCGCTGCTTCACGTACATAAAAGGTCGACCATGT
>JBGQKM010000096.1:0-18512 GCA_041499515.1 Planctomycetia bacterium
AGTCGATCTGCACGGCCTTCGCGCTGGGGCTGAACTATTATTTGGCCAAGCATCCCGAGACGACGCCGCGATTGATCCGGCATTTTGAGCCGTGGCACATGCTGGCTTATGGCCGGCAGGTCCTGCTCGAGTTGTGTTTTCGCTATACGCGGCTTTCGCACAACTTTCTGCCGCGCTCGCACGATTTGATCTGGACCGCAGGCGGCTCGAACGGCTGGGCGATCGCGCCGAGCAGGACGCAGTCGGGCCACGCCATGCTGTTCGTCAATCCGCACTTGCCCTGGTTTGGGTTTTCGCAAATGCACGAGGCCCATCTGCGCTGCGACGAAGGCTGGTCTTTCAGCGGGGCCACGATGTTCGGCAACTGCATGCCGACCTTGGGACACAACGAACACCTGGGCTGGACCTTCACGGTGAACGAACCCGACGTGGCCGACGTGTGGCGCGAGACGTTCGACGATCCGGACGATCCGCTGCGCTATCGCACGGCTGATGGTTACGAGGAGGCCAAAGAGTGGACCGAGACGATCAAGATCCAATCCGGCAAGACCTACAAAGACCACGTCGTCAAGCTGCGAAAGACCCGACACGGCCCGATCGTTCTGCGTGAAGACAGCCAACACTATTTGGCGGCGCGAATTGCCGGGCTCGATAACGCGTTGATGCTGCGGCAGCAGTTGGAACTGGTGAAAGCCAAAAACTTCGCCGAGTTCAAACGAGGTATGTCGCTGCAGCAGTTTCCGATCATGAACGTGATCTACGCCGACCAGGACGGCAATATCTATTATCTTTACAATGGCCTGGTGCCCAAACGCGACCCGCAATTCAACTGGAGCTTGCCGGTCGATGGCGCCGACCCGCGCACCGAGTGGAAAGCCATGCTGGCGATCGACGAATTGCCGCAATTGTTCAATCCGCCGGATGGCTACGTGCAAAATTGCAATTCCAGTCCGTTTACCACCTGTGATTCGGGCAATTGCGACCGCGCCAAGTATCCGCCGTATATGGCCGAGGACCAGGACGATGACAAGCGTCGGGCCAAGATCTCGCGGCAACTGTTGCGCGAAATGAAGTCGGTCACGTTCGAGCAACTTCAACAGGCGGCGTTCGATACGACCGTTTTTTGGGCCCAAGATCGGTGGCCCGAGTATCGTCGCCGCTTCGAAGCGCTGCAAAAGACCGATGCGGACCTGGCCGCGCGGGTCGAGCCGTATTGGCGGCACCTCGCGAATTGGGATTGCCGCATCACGGCCGATTCGACCCAGGCCACGCTTTGCGAAGCCTGGTACGAGGAGCTCTACGGCACCGATTACCCGGCCGAAACGCTGCACCCACAATTCGTCCAAGAGCCGCGGCTCGAATTTCAGGCGCTAGTCAAAGTGGCTGAGAAGCTTAAGGCGCAGCACGGCGATTGGCGGGTGCCGTGGGCCACGTTATTCCGCATTCAGCGTCGCCCGAACATGGTCGACCTGATCGATCTGTCGTTCGACGACAAGCTGCCGAGCCTGCCGAGCCTCGGTGCGCCGGGCCCGTTGGGCGTGGTGTTTACGCAGTATTCTTCGCCCAGCATCAAGATCCCGTTTTTTCTGACGCTCGATAAGCGGTATGGCCTGGTCGGCGCCAGTTACATTGCCGTGTACGAGTTTGGCCCCAAGGTTCGCGGGGCCAGCGCGCTGAATTTTGGGCAGAGCGGCGATCCGAAGTCGCCGCACTTTTTCGACCAGGCCCACTTGCTCTCCGAGCGACGGCTCAAGCCGGAGTTGTTCCAATGGAGCGACGTGCTGGCCGGCGCGAAAATGGTCTACCATCCGGGCGAGCCGCCGCTGGAACACGTGGCCCACGAGTAGCATCGCGCGGTCGCCAGGGGGCTTAGCGCACGCCCAGGTTGCGCTCGATTTGTTGCGCCCGGGCGTCCAGGCCGGAGAATTGTTTTTCATCGGCCTCGGGCCGCAAGTTTTTGGCCCAGCCGCCGGAGTCGTCGTCAAAGCCCCGACCGCGCCAATTCCAAGACGCACATCCTGCCGCGGCCAAAAGCAGCGGGACCGTCAGTAACGACCATCGCCACCCGCGGGCCGAGGGGCGCGGAGTTGCCAGCACCGAGCGATAGAAGCTGCGAAGCGAAATCATCGGGGCGGGAGTCTCCCAAATTGCCCAAAACGATTCCAGAGCAATTCGAGCCCTTGGGCCAAAGATGCGCGGCAAAAAACGGTCCACCGCGAGGTGCTGTCATCGGCCAGCGTTGCCGCCGAATTGGCAGGTTTGCCACGGATTGCACCCGGCCGCTATTTCTTTTCAGCCGCGCGCTGGAGTTCGACGCCGTGGGCACTCACGGTGATCTCGGCGGGAAGGATCTTGGTATCCTGGTAAATCACGGAAATGCTTTGCTGGCCCTTCTCGAAAGAGATTGCGCCTGCCAGGTCTTCCAGTGTGGCCACCTGCTCATGCCAGCCATCTTTGGCAAACTGTTTTCGCCACGACTCGACCAAGGCTTTGGCCTTTCCGGTGGCGATCTTGAACTCGATGCGAGTCTTGGTTTGCTCGACATCCCTGGCATCGGCCGGCAGCGCGAGAGCCAGTTTTGGAAGCGGCTTGTTCTTCTCCAGCTTCTTCCGCTCGGCGTCGGCTTTGACCAGCCGATCGAGCTCCGCAATCTCGGCGGCCGATTGAAACTTGAGCAACACGCGGGTTTTGCCGTCAACGTCCGTCAACTCCAGCGTGAGCATGTCCTCCTGCGGGTTTCGGAAGATCATCAACTCCTTGAAGTCGATTTTAATCAGGTTTTCCGTCGTGGCTTCCCAGTCGGCTTTGGCAAGCGTCTGCTGGTAGAAATTCACGACGTCCTGCTGCGTCGCCTTGGTGTCGAAAAAGAGCTGGGCTGGCGTATCGGTGTACTGCAAACCCTCGGTGTCGGCCGGCGCGACAAGGTCTCTCGACATCAACAGCGTGCTGTAGTCGATCACGGTCTTGCCCCCTTGAGCCGGTGCCGACGAAACGCGAGCGGACAGCCGGATGGCATTCTGCTTGAAGAATTGCACGTCGCCCGCGGCGCCATACGGCTGCCAACCTTGCTCCAACAGTAGTTTGCGACATTCCTCGCTCGTCTTCTCGACCGGCGTTTCGGTGATATAGGAGGCGTTGACCGGACCGCCATAGAACGGCTTCACGCCGGCCGGGATGGACAGTTTGCTTAGCTGGATGTTTCCGTGATTGATGATCGTGACACTCACGGCCCCGTCGTCGCCGCTCGGAGAGACCGACACCGAGACCGAGAAGCCGTTTCGGGCGAACGCGGCACTGGCCGCTTGGTCGCTGATATAACTGCCCGGCAATTCTTTCCACTTTTGCTCGGTGAGTTGCTTACGCTGGAACTCGAACACCTCTTTGACCGTCCCGGGGGCGTTGTACGACAGGCCGGCCAGGTGTCGATGGTTGAGTTTTTCCGCCCCTTTGACCAGCGGGAACGTGGCCAGGTCGAGCACCTTGGCGGCCTCGGCCACGGTAGCCGGCGGTCCAGACTCGACGGTGTCGGCCGAGCACGCGCCGGTCGTCGCCATCAGAGCCGCACAGCAGACGTGTAAGATCGACCAGGACGTCAGGCGAAAGCGCATCAGGTGATCCTTCGTGAGTGAACTACTTGCCCGGCTTCTTCGCGGGTTTTCGTGACGTGGCTTTGACAGTCTTCTTTTTGGCAGTCTTCTTCGGAGTTCCTGAACTTTTGTTGGAAGTCGTGGCGAAATGTCGGCTTACTTTAGCCGCGAACTGACGGTCGGTCATTTTGTCAGCCGTTTCCCGTTCCACGATCCAGCCAGGGCGTTTCTTGCTCTGGATGCGATCGATGAGCTCGCCCTTGGCTTCACCGGGACCAAGGATCAAAACCGCGTCTGCACCGCGAATGCGAGCCAGTATCTCGTCATAGTATTTCTTGAGTTGGTTCATGAGCTTTCGCTCCAGCCGGTCCTCTGCCACAAAGTCATTGGGCGTATACGAGTTCTTCGACTTTGTGCCGCCGGCCGACCGAACCGGTTTCTCAATGCCGGATCGGATCCGCAGGATTTCCTGGCCCGCGCTGGTGAGCAAAACCACGATGGCCTGTCGATGGTCGATCCACACTCCGGCTTTCATCGCCATAGTTCGTTCCTTTTCCTGTCAGCCTCGATCGTTTTTTGTGATGGACCCGCTAGACAATCGCCTTGGCAATCACGAAGGCGCCGGCCGCCGCTAAACCGCCCACTAGCGCGGTCTGCCAGGCACTGCGCCACGGCCGGGCGGTGGTGAACAGCCCCTTAATATAGCCAAAGGCCAGCAGAGCCAATAGCGTCACGATCACCGACCCCAAGAGTGCATGCGGCACCGAGCCGATGAAGAAATAGGGGGCCAGCGGCACCAATCCACCGGCGACATACGCCAGGGCAATGGTCGTGGCGCTGCGACTGGCCCGTTTCGGGTCGGGCTCTTCCAGACCCAGCTCGAAGCGCATCATGAAGTCGACCCACCGTTTCTTGTCGGCGCGAATCGAGTTGACCACCGGCGCCAGCATGTCGTCGCCGAGTCCGTAGGAACGCAGGATATCGCTGACCTCGGCGGCCTCTTGTTCCGGCAACTCTTGGGTCTCCAACTCTTCGCGGGCCCGTTCGGAGGCAAAATGTTCGGCATCGGTCCGGGCCGCCAGATAGCCGCCCAAGCCCATCGCAATCGCCCCCGCGGCAACCTCGGCCAGTCCGGCAGTGATGATGATGCCGCTGCTTGCCACCGCCCCGGATAGCCCGGCTGCCAGGGCGAATGGCACCGTCAAACCGTCGGACATCCCGATCACGATGTCCCGCACCGACTCGGAGGACGTGAAGTGCTTCTCGACGTGGGGTGTTTGTGGCATGGGAGTCCTCGGTGTGCGGTGCGGTCAGGCGATCGTTCAGTGCGCGCGGTCAACTCGACCGGCATCGCGCTGAGTGGCCCGATCGGTGGCTGTGGTACTCGAGGACGCTGCGCCGTGGGGTTCCGCGGCGGTGCCTATGGCCCGACCTTCTTTCGCATCGCCAGCGAGGTGACCTCGTTGTCCTCGATCACAAATCCGAACTTGCTGAATAGCGGCACGAGATCATCGGCATCGGCCGTAAGAGTGACGTATTCACACTTTTCAGCGGCCGCGTAGGCTTCAATCCTGGTCACAAATGTTCCCAATAGGCCCAGACCCTTGTACTTGCGAAACCGGTATCTTTGAAGCTTCGGCGGAATGGGTTTGTACGGATTCATGAGATGCAGATCGGCCACGTGAACATCGTTGGGGAACACGCGAGCAATCAGCAGGTAAGCCACCATGTGATCGGTCAGGGCCGGATCGTCAATCGTGCAACGGGAAAACGCAATGTCCTGGATGATCGGTTCGCCGATGACCGCGCCTGCCGCGTCGAGATAACTACCTCCGTGCGTGCGAATATATTCTTGAACGGCGTCGGGATTCGCCGAGGGGTTGCTTTCGAGATACCTGCGCCACACGGTGACCGCGGTATTCAGGATTTTGTGCGGGTGGCGGGCGACGATCGTCTCGAGCTGGTCCATGCCCATTTGTTCCAGCCGGATCGGCTTGTCGAACTGCTTTTGGATCTCATCAAACGGCAGGATTGTTTTCATCGGGATGACCTGATTCATTTCTTCGCCATCCCACCGACTATCTTCTCCATTTCAGCCGGTCCAAAGGCACGACTGGTGGTGCTCTGCACGCTTCCCTGCGACGACAGGGAGAGCATGGCGGCGGTTGCCGTTTCGTCGTCTGGGGCCTCGAAGACGATGACGCCATCGAACGCGCCGAGCGTCCAGTAGATTTCCGATACCTTCACGCCCATCCTTTTGGCGGTCGCCTTGAAGGCCGCCGATCGTTTGATCGACTCGCGAATGCCTTGGACGCCTTTTTCGGTGAACTTGAGCGTGGCGATGAAGCTGGCCATGGGTTTTGTCTCCGTTGGCTGAAATACGATCGAACACTGATGCCATTCTATTGGATTTGACGTGGATTGTCCTTCCGCGCCGCGGTGACCAGCCACGCCTGCGGGCCGCCTGGGCTGAACTTCGGACCGCCGCTGTAAGTCACCGTTTCGAACTTGGACTCACGGATCGCCTTTACCGTCCAGCCGTCGCGAAAAGCATCGGTGATTTCTTGCCGGCTTATCCGCCTCGGCCCCTCGCTTCCGGGCTCCCGGTCGCTAAAGCACATCATGTGCAATTGACCGTCGGGCCGCAGCACTTTCGCAAGACCGGCAACATAGACCGGCCGCTCTTCGTCGCTGAATGTGTGGAACAGGCCGCTGTCGATGACCGTGTCGAATTGGCGGCCGAGTTTGTCCAGTTCGAGGGCATTGCCAACCTGGAAGTGGGCCTTGAGTGTTCGCTCCTTGACTTTGGCTTTCGACCGCTCGATGGCGACCGGCACGAAGTCAATACCCCAGACCTCGTGGCCCCGCGAGGCAAGATACAAAGCATTTTCGCCCGTGCCACAGCCGGCGTCCAGAACCGATCCTCGAATCTCTCCGGCTTCCTCCAGTCCGACGAACCCCGGCTGGGGGCCCGCAATGTCCCACGGCGCGGTCGCCGCGTACATCGACTCGAATTGTTCTCGACCAACCATCGAATTGCTCCTATTGGCGTTGACCAAATGCCTTTCAGCTATTTCGCAGGTTTTTGCGTCTTTTTGAGACTCGGTGTGCCGTTGTCCCGCATGCGTGTGCGGTTTCGGCACACTCTCGCCAGGTTCCGACCTCAAAAGTCGGCACTATTTTTGTCCCTCAGTATGGCACGCCGATTGCTTACATTCAAACAAGTGTCCGGGCTGGTAGGTCCGGGTAAAAACGATCAGATTCAGGGGGCAAGGAGAAATCCTATGGTAACGGCGTTTTTGCCAGAGAAAGTCGCGCGACGGGCCCATAACGGGGACCTGCAAGAAGACGTGTTGGCCTTTCTTGCGGGGACCGAAGCCGTTCACACGTTGGCACATGGGTGGCTGGGCCTCAGCGGTACGCTGCCAATAACCATGCCCGTGTTTCCTTGGATCACGATTACGCCAGCATTGAACGCCGCTTCCATCGTTGTGAATGCGGTGATTACCTTGGGATTGCTATATTGGGCAACACGATTGAAACGGTCAACGCTGACGTTCGACCGTCAAACAACCAAAATAGGTCGCGTTCCCAAGGGTGCCCGTGATACCATGACGTTGGGCCATTTTGCTTCCCGGTAAGAATGGAGGCGAAGCCGTGCGCAAGAAAACCGCAATTTCCGCCAAGCCCGCTTCAACCCCTACTGCCAGCCCGGCGAAAGCAAAGGGTGCGTCCGGCCCTGGCGCGCAATGCCGGGCCGGCAAACCGGTGTGTGCCGAATCGATTCGGCTTTGTGCCTACCAGAAATGGGAGGCCGCTGGCAAGCCCGATGGCGACGATACCCGGTTTTGGATGGAAGCCGAGCAAGAGCTGTCGCAGAGCGAGTAAGTCGTTGCCGACTTGAGGACGCGACTGCAGTTTCCGCTGCGCTGCGCATCTAGCCGCTTGTGACCAGGGGCGGCTCCAGCAAGCCGTGGACCATGCAAGCCAGCCATGCCGCCGAACAACGGGCGTCTGTTATTGGCTGGTGACCGTGAGCCTTTTTCGCACTTCCCGCACGAGCTCGTCGATTTGGAACGGCGGCAAAGAGGTCGGTTCTTTTTCCAGCCTGGCACGCCATGCCGTCAAGGTTTTTTGCTTGCCCGCCTCCTTGAGCTCGCGATTGGATTCATCAGCAATCTGTTGAATGGTCGTTTCCCAGTCTTTGAGGTTCATCGGCTAATCCTTTGCGATGTCGTTTGGTTCCGCGGGACCCGCTCATCTTAACATTATCGACTTTCGTGTACCTGGTCTATTGCCGGAAAGGGGAGATTCGTGTCCCGGGCTCTTAATTTTCCCCTATCAAAACGGTTAGTCCCAGCGAATTCGACGAGTACCTGGTCGATCGGGTCCTGGAGCGGTGTGCGGTCGGCTGAGCAAGCCATCGGGCAGCGTTCCATCAATTCCTGTTCAGGTAGGGCAGGTCCGCGATAACCTGCGTTCCCTTGCCAGGGGCGCTGCGAATGGTGCATTGCCCCCCAGCGATTCTCGCACGCTCCGACATTCCCCTGAGCCCGTGGACTCCTTGCGAGCTGATGGGCGGCGTAAAGCCCACGCCCCGATCGCGGACTTCGAGATGCACGCGATCTCCGCGCCGAGAAAGTTCAATTTGCACCTTCTCGCTTTGGCTGTGCTTGTAGACGTTCGTCAATGCTTCCTGCGCTATATGGTAAATCGCCACCTCGATATTCGGGGCCATTCTTCCCAAGTCCTCGTCTTTGACGAATTCGACTTGGACGTGCGCCCGATCTTCATCTTCAATAAGTTGTTGCACCGCGGCCACGACTCCGCAATCGTCCAGCACCGTGGCATGAATCCCGTTGATGATGCGGCGACCTTCGTCTATCGTCTTCCGCAAGATGCCCAAGACATTGTCGATCCGCTCGGCGACGGCGTCTGGTTGCACGCGATCGCGTATTCCTTCCAATTGCATCAAGGCTGCCGTGGCGTACTGCACCAGGCCATCGTGGATTTCATACGTGACAAGCTGCCGCTCCTGGTCCTGAACCTCGATCGTGTGCCGCAGCAGTTCTTGCTCTTCCTCGAGCGCCTCGAGTGCCTTCTTGCGGACAGTGATGTCGGTGGAAATGCCCCCCACGGCGTTGCATTGTCCCCCGGCATTAAAGACCGGGAACTTCACCGAGATGTACGTGTGAGGACCGTCATCGTGCGGCACAACTTCTTCGAATTGCAGTGGCAGCCCGGTATCCCGAATTTGCCGGTCGTTGGCTTGGAGCTTCGCGACCACGTCACTGGGAAAAACCTCGGCATCCGTCTTACCGACGATTTCCGCCTGCTGGATCTTGAACAGTTCTTCAAATCGCCGGTTGACCATCATGTACCGACTCTGAGCATCCTTGAGATAGACGACCGCAGATGTGTTGTTCAAGATTGCCTGCAGGCGGTTTTCACTGGCTTTCAACGCCTCGTGGGCATGCTTTCGCTCGGTAATGTCCAGCACGGTACCGATAAAGCGAATCGGCCGACGATTGGGCATCTCGCCCTGGAAAAGCGCCTGGCCCTTGGCGGTGAACCAGCGGATCGTTCCATCGGGCAAAACCAGTCGGCAGTCCAAGTCGTAGGCGCCGTCACCGTTGGGATCCAGCGCTTGCTGCACGGCTCGGTCCGCCCGGTCGCGATCCTCGGGATGGATTCGGTCTAGGAACAATACATTGCTCACGTCTGCGTCCGGCGACAAGCCAAACATGACCTTGGTACGATCCGACCAGGTCCGTTCGCCCGTGACAGGATTCAAATCCCAGGTCCCAATCTCGGCGGATTCCACCGCCATGCGAAGCCGTTCTTCTCGCTCCTGCAATCGAGCCTCACTCGCACGGACGGCATCCTCAGCAGCTTTGCGCTCCTGTATTTCACTTTGAAGTGTCGAGCGGGCATCGTGCTCCCTTTTGCCGAGAAGTGCGACGATAGCTCCCAGAGTGAAATACGCAGACAGACCAACTAGAAAATACGGATCGCGGAGGTCGGGACCAACAAGATGAAAAATGGTCACCGGTAAGGCCCCCGCCAGCAGGGCGAACAGCGAAGGTCCGAATCCGAGGTAGCGGGAACATACAAACGTGCTGATCAAAAAGAGATCAAATCCGAAACGATTTCCAAGTACCGGAATCAGCAAGAATCTGACGACAGCGGTCACCATGACGGCAACGGATGCAAGTCCATAACATCGAAGGCGCGTGGGCATGATGCTGTCGCTCGAATACCGCGTGACGATTCGTCTCTGGGGAAATGCCATTCGATTGCCGCCATTGGGCAACGAACCAATATTTTAGCTGATTCTTTTTCGCTTTTCTACTGATGGTCGCCGAGCACCGCACTTCGTGCCCAGACGCACCGGCGTTTCGTCCAAGCGGTGGGAAGAGTTGCGTGGAGAAAAACTGTTCTTCGGGAAGGCTCGGCGTGCCGAATGCCATCCGGCTCCCTATTACACGGATCATACGATGCACGACTTACGAGCCGAGCAGTTCTACCAGCCCCCGATGGTCAACGTTCCGATGGCTGCGTCAGGTGGCCCGATCAAGACCTTCCCACCGCGACCTGGTGTCACCACGAGAATCTTGGAGTAAGATCGTACCGTGGGCCAACGCAAGTCATCGTGGAACGGCCCCAGGAATCGCATCCCATGTGCGGACGCTTCACGCTACGAACGCCGACTAAAGCCATCGTCGAGGCATTTGACCTGACAGAAGCCCTCGATCTGCCTCCCAGGTACAACATCGCCCCCACGCAACAAGTGGCCGCGATCCGCCTCGATCCCCGCCAGGGAACGCGACAATTGTCGCTGCTGCGCTGGGGCTTGATTCCGTCCTGGGCCGACGACCCAGCCATCGGCAACCGCTTGATTAACGCCCGGGCGGAAACGGTCGCCGTCAAACCGGCGTTTCGCCATGCGTTCCAGAAAGGCCGCTGCCTGGTGCTGGCAGACGGATTCTATGAATGGAAGAAGACCGGCTCGACCAAACAGCCCTTTTACGTCCGCCTAAGAGACGACGGACCCTTCGCATTTGCCGGTCTTTCAGAACATTGGCAGCGGGGTGACCAAACCATCGACTCTTGCACGATCATCACCACGGAAGCCAATGAACTGATGGCGGGCATTCACGACCGCATGCCGGTGATCCTCTCGAGAGATGACTACGGCCTGTGGCTCGACGGGGATTTTCACGGCCAGGCGAAATTGTTGGAGATGCTGCGACCATTTCCTGCGGAGGAAATGGAGGCATATCCAGTCAGCACGTTGGTCAACAATCCGAGAAATGAAACCGCGACATGCATCGAAGCGGTCCCTTGATCGGGTCGGTCAGGCCGCAATGCCCCCTTGCCTCTTATGATTTCCGCGCATTGAGCACGGCCCGACGATGACGTAGGATTGAGGACTGTGTGGCGACGCAGCGGCCTTGATGCATGTGTTGACAAACGGCCCCACGTTGGAAACCGCGACGGGCGTTTTGAACTTGAGGACTCCACGGTCGTGTCTCCATCGAACACCTCTCACTGGCAATCGCCGGGAGTTATCCATGCTTAGTTTTCGCAGGTGCCTTTGGGGCGTGTCGCATCTGGCCTGTGGCTGGCTGGTGTTGAATTCAGCGCTTGTTTTCGGCCAGGAAAAAGATGGCCGGGCACAAGACGAAGCGGCGCTGCGGCAAGCCAGCAAGGAATACCTGGCGGCCGTCCAACGAAACGATTCGAAGGCGATGGCCGAGTTTTGGACTCCAACCGGCGTCTACATCGACGAGTCCGGCCAGTCGTTTAAAGCTCGCGACCTGCTGGAACGCTCAGCCGGTTCCAAGGAGGCGGTTCGACCGCCGGCCAAGCTGACCGCGACGACCCTGCGTTTCTTGACGGCGGATTCGGCCACCGAAGACGGCACCTCCGAGATGACCACGCCAGGCAAATCGTCGCCCATCAAGGGACGCTTCTCCGCGATCTGGATTCGCCAGAATGGCAAGTGGAAACTTGACAGCCTGCGAGAATTTCGGATCGCGTCGGAATCCACTTCCGAAAGATTGTCGGAACTCGAACCGCTATTGGGAGAATGGTCCGGAGAAAAGGGAAAGGTCACGATGCACGTGACCGCCAGTTGGAATCCAACCAAGACGTTTCTGCGACGCGAATTGTCGATGGTGTCTGGTGGCAAGATCGTCTTTACCGCCCAGCAGCAGATTGGCTGGGATCCGATCCGTCAACAAATCCGGTCCTGGGTATTCGACGGCGACGGCGGTTATGGAGAAGGGTTGTGGTCGCTGGAGGGCAACGTGTGGATGGTGCAGACTCGGGGGGTGCACCCCGATGGCAAGGCCTCGCAGGCGACCCACATCTTCAAGTTCGTCGATCGGAATACGCTCGTCTGGAAATCATTGAATGCCACCATCGACACTCAGGCCGCGCCCGATTTGGAAATGACGTTCGCCCGCGGCACCAAGCCGGCGCCGGACCGCGCCTCGGCCAGCGCGCCGGCGGCGACTTCGGCCGACGTGGCGAAAAAGGCCGGGCTGCTGGCCAGCGACACCTGGCGGAACGTGGAAGCCGAGTTCAAGGCCTGGGCTGCAGAACAAATCATTTACACGCCGCAACAGATGGAGCAAACGAAGGCCAAACTCAGGGCTGAAATGGACAAGATGTCGGCTGCCGAGTTGCAAAAGTTCCTCGCCGACATGGACGCCAAACTCAAGCTGCTGCGCAGCAAGGACGCCTCGTCGGCGCGGGCCTGGCTAGGACCCTACCTATCCGTGATGGCCGACGGCTATCGCAAGCGCTTCCTCGAGGACGTCCCCGATTTTGCCAGCATGACCGGCCCTCAGATCGAAGAGGAATACCTGCGACTCAAGGCCAAGCTGCTTTCTCAACAACAGGCACAGGCCTCGTTCGATGCTGGTCGTACGCAATCGGTTCAGTCGGCTTTGCAAGCTGACGCGGCACGCCGCGCCGCACTTCAGTCGGCAAACGCGGCCAGTAGCGCCCAGACTTCCAACCCCTACCAGAGTCAGTACAGCCCCAAACAATCGTCGCACGAGTTGGCCCCTCAGACGCAATTTTGGGTCAATTCGTGGGGACACGTCAGTTACGCTCTCCCCGGCAGCAGCTTTTAAGAAAGTTTGCGCAACGTGATACGCGGAGCATGTCCCGCGTCACGCGCCGCTCAGCGAGTAATCCGCGCCGTAATGGCCGGCGGGTCGCTGGCGGGAAACGACTCCTCGGATGCTTCCTGCACCAAATCGATCCGGTGGATCGAGCCTTTCTTTGGCAACAAGATCGTTACCAACAAGGACGAGTCGTCGATGGCCTTCAGGGCATGCGGTTCGGCCGCCGGCAGATGGAGAAACGTGCCGGCCACGAGTTCCTGGCTTGTTCCCTGAGCCGTGAATGACACTCGGCCCTCCAGGCATTGAACCGTAATTGGGCCGGGGGCCTTGTGCGTCGGGATTTCTTTTCCAGCCGGGATTGCCAGTCGGATCACTTCCAACTCGCTGGTTTTCACCACGGTCGTTGTCTTCGCGGCCTGCAATGCGGCGCCCAGCGGCAGATGAACGACCTGGCCTGGTCTTGCGTGGGGAATGGACACGGATATCCTCCTCGGGTCACAACCCGCTTGAGATTCGCATGCCTGCTTTGTATTATACCACGGCCGCCCCCGACTCCCACGTCTGATCCATCGACGACGTAAGCCGGGGATCGGCTAGCAGGCAATTAGTCGATGGCGATCATCACGTTCGATGCTTTAATCACCGCGTAAACAGCCTTGCCCACCTGAATCTTGAGGTTCTGGGCAGATTCCTTGGTGATGACCGAGACAATCTGGTTGCCGCCGGGCAACTCGATCACCACCTCCGAGTTCACCGCGCCTTGCACCACGGACTTGACGGTTCCCTTGAGAACATTTCGTGCGCTGATTTTCATCGATCGGTTCCTTGTTCAGGTAATCTTGGCTAAGCATGTTCCGCGTCGACCGCGGCCGTCGTCCGCAATCTTAGGCACTTGCTTTACGGCGTCATGGCGATTGTAACAGCTCACCCGCGTTATGCCCTGGGGCTCGACAGTCTTTGACGTGTCAGACCCATCGGCAAATGCCCATCAACAAACGACTCTCGCGACGGACCATCATCACTTCACGGCCGGATCGTGACAAACCATTTCGACCGTGTTGCCGTCGGGATCGGTAACGTACAGCGACCGCCAATGCACCCAGGCATGTTCGGCCGTCTCGACCGGGATTCCCAACTGTTCCAGGCGATGTTTCTCGGCCTGGAAATCCTCCAGCCCGATCTCGAAGGCGATATGGTCCACCGTCGTGGTGGCCGCGTTCAGGCCGGAATAACCGGGCTCGTTCGAGCGGTCGAACAAGGCCAGAACTTGCACGTGTCCGCCGAAGCCCTCGGCAATTCTGAAAAACACGACGTTCTCGAACCGCCGCACTAGCTCCAGGCCGACGGCCTTTTGATAAAAGTCCTGCATCACGTCCAAGTCGCGGACGCGCAGGGCAATTTCACCCAACCCACGGATCGCTCTTGCCGGCATGGCCCACAACCCTTTCAGGACTCATCCGTAAGTGCAATTCAGACGCTTGGACAATTCAGACGTACGCGAGCCGCCTATTTCACCAGGCTCGATGCCGTGCCCCACTGGCCGCCAAACACAAACTCGGCCAGCGATTTCCGCTTCCGCGGCGCCAGATCGCGCTGCTTGAACGCTTCGGGCAACGTCGCCGGATCCGCGGCATATCCCATCGCCAGGCCCGTCAACGGCTGCACGCCCTCGGGAATACGATACACCTGCCGAGCTTTTTCGGGAATGATGCCGATCATCTGATGCACCGAAATCCCCCGGGCCGTCGCTTCGAGGCACAGATTGGCGGAGGCCAGGCCCAAATCGTGAAGCGCCGCGGCGTTGGGCTTCTGGTTCCGGTTGAACGACAAACTCGTGCAGCCCAGCGCCAATACCGGCACGGCCTTGGCCCAGGCCTGGTTGCCCTCGACCAGACACGAGAGCAGCCGCTCAAAGTCCTCGAGATGCTCCTTGGTCGCCACGATGTAACTCCACGGCTGCTCGTTGTACGACGACGCCGCCCAGCGTGCCGCCTCGAACAGCGAGCGAAGCTCGTCGGTCGGCACGAGCCGATCCGTAAAGCCATAGGGGCTCCACCGATTGGCGATCAGCTCGTGGATCGGCCAGTCGGGCGTCGCCTGCTTGTGGAGATTCATTGGATGATCCTCGAAGGTTTCATGCCGTTGCGTTCCACGCGTCACGTGATTCTAGCATCCAACGTTCCCCGCGGCACTATGCGCCGTCACGAACACGCCCGACCCAACACCGCGCCAACTGCAATGATGCCGGCACCAGGTAAGCGGCCAGGAAAAGGGGACGCAGCTCGATTCGTGGGCGCGCGTCAGACGGTCTTCAGAGACTCAACGAACTGCTCGGGCGAGAGGTCGATGTCGCGGAGGATCGAGCGAAGGAGCGGCCGGGCATAAAAAAGGGGTCGGGAGTCTTTTTTTAAAGACTCCCGACCCCTTTTCGTCGCTCGACATCCATGGCCTCGCCCCGTTGTCGTTTTTCTTCGACAATCAATTCGACGACTTCTTTCAGGTTCTGTTGAAGCTCATCCAACGTCGCGCCCTGGCTGTGGCCGCCCGTCAGCCCCGGAATCGTGCCGACGTACAGGCCCGTCTCCGGGTCAAATTCGATAGACGCGGTAAACGTCTGCGTCATGTTTGTTTCCCGCCCGTTGGTATCAACTTGGCGACTCGGCTGGCTCGAAAAACAGAATCGGAATCGATCTCTATATGCTGCCATGCATTGCCGGAAATTACACGCGTCTGTAGCCCTCGGCCATTGAGACTGGGCCGACCTCGACCCCGGGTGACGCGAGTCTGCCGCCGGTTCAGTGTCGCCAGAGCACGATCAGCGGTAGGTCATGGTGCCATGTTCTTCGTCGACAACCTGCGTCTGTCCGGCGCTTTTGAATAACGCCCTCACGAGCGTCAGCGTGGTCAAGATGACCGCAAACCTCACGACTCGCAGCAGGAGATGATTCTCGGCCAGCACCGGAAGCACTTGAGGCGCCGTTGCCGTGAAAGCGATGGCAACCACGATGGCGATGAATATCGAAAGGATCCGCGCCATGTTTCGTTCACCTTACTCGGGCCAAAATGGGATAAAACGACCGCTCGTGAAGTCTAGTTCACGAATCCGGGCCAGGTCGACAAGCGGGGCGGCGAATCCAGATTCCGTGCGAAATCTAGCGTCCGCGCCCGTCTACGGCAACCGTAACCCACGGTAAAAACAGGGTCGAATCACCCACAGCGCCTGCCGATCAAGGGGATATAACAACCGTGCTCTAAGCGCGATGTGACGCCTGAGAAGAGCGACGATTTCGCGCCTCGCCGGGCCGATCTTGAACTGCCAACGCAATGCGACCCGGGTCGAATTCGCTGAAACCAGTTGACGGGGTGTCGGTTTGTCGTGATTCTAAGTGCGGCGGGTATGCGATCCATCGGCCTGCCGCGATTGGACTCGCTTCGATTCCGCCGGGCAAAATCAACACCTCGCTCAATCCCCGGGGCCTTACCATGAAGCGGCCTGAATTACTCGGAGTCTTGCTCAAGGCGCTCGGCTTCTGGAGCCTTGTGGGTGGAATCTCAGGACTGCCGCGGGCGGTTAATTTTTCGCATGAATATTCCGACGAGCAGGAACTCTTGCTGATGATGGCCGACACGTTCGCGGGGCCAGCCATTCTCATTGTCAGTAGCTGGTTCTTGATTCGCGCTACGAATCGCCTTGTCAGGATCGCTTATCCTCCAACCCGATCGGAAGCTGAGGACAAATCTGACGAAGATTCTCGCGAACTGTTCGGCGTCATTCGAAAGGCATTGGGATATTGCGAAATCCTCAATAGAGTCGTCAGGGTGCCGTATGAGTTGGCCCGCATGTACCGCTCCAGTCTGAGAGCCATCGATGGCATCGCGTATTCAGGAATCGTCATTGTCGCCGGGTGCTTTTTGGTATTCGCGACCGATTGGTGCGTGCAGTTCGCATATCGACGACCCGCTGCAGCGAGCGGCGGCGAAACGGACGAACAGACGCGGCCTTAGGGGAGTATAGGGCCAGCCGCTGAACGGCCCAGCTCAATCCGCGGTCGATGCGTCGTGCGGCGAGCCCGCTGTGTCAGCCCGAGCGGTCAGCTCCTCGACAAATTGGTGGGCCTGGGTCGTCGAATACCCACGCCGACGCACGAGCAACTTGATCGCGGCGATGCGATTGCCCGCGCAAACCAGCGAGAGGATCTGATCGTCCAGTTCGGCGTCGGAGAGTTGGCTCCAATCGGGCCGCCGCTCGTCGGCCGCTTCGCCAATTTTCACACGACCTGCCAGCAAGTCCAGAATGTGGCGCAGACCGGGGCTTACTCCATGACCCTGTCCTCCATGCCAGGCAATGCGAATCACCTTGGCCGACGGTAACGAGACGCTGTAGAGTGTGACGTTCGACCTGGACTTGATGAATCCCAGCAATGTGTGCTCGGGCTGCGGGCGGCCGGCTGACGTCCGTGACCACGGCGAGCCCGGGCCTGGATGTGAACCTTGATCCGTTGCCCACTTCGACCACCACCTACCAGTACGACTATCAGAATCGACTGACCGACGTCCTCCAGCCGGGAGCCGAACAGTCGACCCACTACGGCTACACGCCCACCTCCACGACGATCACCGATCCGGTCGGCAACGAGACGACCTGGAACTACGACGGCTTCGGACGGCTGGCCAGCGAAGTGGGCAATGTTGCCACCAGTCGTCGTCGGCTGGATGCCTGCGTAGAAGCGTCGTAACGCCAGGAAAATGTTGGTCTCTGGGGGAAAGTCCACTCGCTACCAGGCAAAGCACCTTGTCGGAGCATGATTCCATCCACGCGAACCAAGAAATCGGGGCCGCCGTCGGAAAAACGGAGAAGAATTCACCGCGCGCTAGAGGCGGGAGATGGGGACGCGTTGTTACAATCGTGGCTATTGCGAGCCTGGATTGGCTCCAGGCTCAACCCATATGGGAAAGATCAGTTAAAGGTAGCGGCACGGCGCCCGGCGGCAGTTCCGCACTTATCTCCGGCCTCGCCGGGTTGCCGGTGCGGATGTTGTGCCACTGATGGCGGCCATTGCTCTTAACACATGTATGCTTGCTGCGTTTTTCGCGGGGTTTTCACCTATCGGTCTGAACCTCCGCAGTCCCAGCCAGGTGCAGATTCCTCGTGAATCTCGTGCTGGCAAAACGCTGCTTTCGAACTTGTGATAAGAGCAATGGATGGCGGCAATGCGCCCAACACATGTACCAAGGGTGCCACGTTGCGGAATCGTCCACATGCCGCGTCGAAGTCCCTGCGAGAGGTCGAAAATAGCAAAAAATGCTTGACTTCTCTGTCGCCCTTGAATAGCTTGACACTCAGTTTGGCCGTGCGCTAGAGCGAAGCTAATTGACGACCCCAAAAATTGAGCCCGACCTTTTTGCTCGCCTTGAGCGAAGAGGGACGGGCTTTTTTCGTCCAACTCAGAAAACGGTTCTGGAGAACTGGTCATGAACCCATGCAAGTACTTATTCAATCTGTTCGCGGCCGGCGCCGTAATCCTGGCGGAGACATAGAGACTCTAAGTGGCGGTGACCATTCTCAGTGAGGAAGAAGATGATGAACGACGTGCGCGGGAAAAATGCGTTGCGAGTGTGCGGGCTGGCGGTGGTTCTGGCGGCGATGGCGGCTACGACCGACCCGGCATTCGGCAGTTCGGTCTTTGCCACAGGAGTGGTGTCCACGATCAACGGTGGTCACCTCGAACCTTGGAACGAGTTCAAAGATGGAAGCGGCAGCCCCGAGCTGCACCTTAATAGTACC
>JBGQKM010000097.1:0-18375 GCA_041499515.1 Planctomycetia bacterium
CCAGCTTCGCCAACCGCAACGCCCCGGCGACGGCGACTTCATCCCCAACGAATACGCCACCGGCATCGTGGTCGACGCCAACGGGCTGATTCTCACGGCCTATCACGTGCTGCGCGACGACAGCGATTATTGGGTCACCACCGCGGACCGGAAAACCTACAAAGTCCGCCGCGTTCGCGGCGCCGACCCGCGCAGCGATCTGGCCGTGTTGGAGATCGAGGCCACGGACCTCGTGCCCATCAAATTTGGCGATGCCACGAAGTTGAAAAAAGGCCAGATCGTGATCGCCCTGGGCAACCCCTACGCGATCGCCCGCGATGGCCAGGCGAGCGCGAGCTGGGGTATCGTGTCGAACTTGGACCGCAAAGACGTCCCGTCGATTCCGGAACGTGACGGGACGACGACGCCCAAGCCGACCCTGCACCAGCACGGCACACTGATACAAACCGACGCCAGGCTGAACCTGGGCACCAGCGGCGGGGCGCTGTTGAACCTCAAGGGCGAAATGGTCGGGATGACCGTGGCGCTGTCTGCCAGTTTGGGCTACGAACAATCGGCCGGCTTCGCGCTGCCTGTCGACGAGTTGTTTCTGCGGGCCCTCGGTACGCTCAAGCAAGGCCGCGAAGTCGAATATGGCCTGCTGGGCGTGCGTCTGCCCGAGCCGAGCGATCCCAGGCCATCGCAGGGGGTGAAGATCACGGGCGTCGCCGATGGCACGCCGGCCGATCGCTCGCACTTGCTCGCGGGTGACGTGATAACGCAAGTCAATCATCGCGACGTTCACGACTCGGACGAGTTGATGCTGAATATCGGCAAATTGCCGACCGACGACAGCGTGCAATTGACCGTGCAACGCGACGGAAGGACGATGTTGATCCAGGTGGATGAATTGGCGAAATACTGGGTATCGGGCAAGAAAATCGTGACGACCCCATCGCCGGCCTGGCGTGGAATTCGCGTGGATTACATGACCGCCTCGCGCGAGTTTCAGTTCCCGGTCCCCCAACGCCGTCTCGACCTCCAGGGGGCCGTTCTGGTCACCGAAGTTCAGGAGAACAGCCCGGCCTGGAAAGAAGGCCTGCGGCCCGACATGATGATCAGCCACGTGGGCGGCAATCGCGTGGCCACGCCCAAGCAGTTCCATCAAGAAGTGGCCGGCATCAGCGGATCGGTGAAACTGCGGATCAACCTGCCCACCGGCGAACGCGCCGAGCGTGTCATTCCGCCGGATGCCGACTGACGCGGCGGGCGAATTCTACTTCATATTCGAGCCGCCCGACCCAACCCGCGCCCGCGCACGTCTCTGGCCGCCCAACGGCCAAACGACTATCATTAGGCGCTTAAATTGTCGCTGACCCCGCGAAAACCAGCGTGGCTCGGCCCTGGCCCGGCTGGGCTGCCGGGGGCCGCCGCCGCGATTTCCCCTGCGATCTGCCCTATGAAAACCGACGAACTTCGCGAAAAGTATCTGGCCTTCTTCGAGACCAAAGGCTGCGTTCGCCGCCCCAGCGACGTATTGGTCCCCCGCTGGGATCCGTCGGTGCTCTTCACGCCGGCCGGCATGAACCAGTTCAAGGACCACTTTCTGGGCAAGGTCAAGCTCGAATTCACCAGGGCCACGACCTGCCAGAAATGCCTCCGCACGGGCGACATCGAGAACGTCGGCCGCACGGCCTATCACCATACTTTTTTCGAGATGCTCGGCAACTTCAGTTTTGGCGATTACTTCAAACGCGAGGCGATCAACTGGGCCTGGGAGTTTTTGACCAAAAAAGAATGGCTCGGGCTCGACCCGGCCCGGCTGTTTGTCTCAGTCTATACCGAGGACCACGAGGCGGCCGACATCTGGGCCCGCGATATCAAACTGCCGCCGGAAAAGATCAAGCGGATGGGCGAGGACGACAATTTCTGGCCGGCCGGCGCCCCCAGCCGCGGCCCCGACGGCGTGTGCGGCCCGTGCAGCGAAATCTTTTACCAGCCCGACAGCCAAAGTGAAGTCGAAATCTGGAACCTCGTGTTCACGCAGTTCAATCGCGTGGGCGCTCCGCCCGACAATCTGCGACCGCTGCCGAGCAAGAACATCGACACCGGCATGGGCCTGGAGCGCACGGCGGCGGTACTGCAAAAGGTCACCAGCAATTTCCACATCGACATCCTGCTGCCGTTGGTTGAAAGCGCGGCCGAGGTGTGCGGCGTCAAATACGATCGCGACAGCGAAACCGGCCGCCGGCTGCGACGCATCGCCGATCACGTGCGGGCCTGCACGTTTGCCATTCACGAGAACGTGTACCCCGGTCCCAACAAGGAAAAGTACGTGATCAAGCGGCTGCTGCGCCGCGCGGTGCTCGACGGCCGTCAAATTGGCGTGCATGGCCCCTTCCTGCACAAGCTGGTGCCGCGCGTCGCCGAAATCATGCGCCGGCCGTACCCGGAATTGGGCGAAACCACCACCCGCGTTTCGCAGGTGATCGAGAAAGAAGAGAGCAATTTCTTTTCCACGATCGACGCCGGCTTGGACCGCATCGAGCGGCTGTTCGCGCACATGAAATCGGCCGCGCGAGAGACCGTTTCCGGCGGCGAGGCGGCCGAAATGTACACCACCCACGGCTTCCCGCCCGAACTGTTCGAGACGATGGCCGCCGAACACAACCTGGGCTTCGACTGGCAAGGCTTTCATCGCGAGATGGAGCAGCACGGCATCGACTCGGGCGCCGGGCACCGCGTGGAACTCTTCCAAAGCAGCCCGCTGGATGCTCTGAAAAAGACGCTGCCCGGCACGACCTTCCTGGGCTATGAAGCAACGACATGCGAAGCGCAGGTGGTGGGCATCATTGCTCGCGACGAACTGGTCGAGCAGATCGCCGAGGTCGGCCACGGCCAACCGATTTGCGTGGTGCTGGACAAGACGCCGTTTTACGGCGAGTCGGGCGGCCAGGTGGGCGACACCGGCGACATCGTGGGGCAGGGATTTCACTTCCACGTGACCGACACGCAAAAGGAAGGCAATTTCACGCTCCACCTGGGCCATCTGCGCCAGAGCAACCTGCAGCAGGGGGCCGCAGTCACGGCGCGGGTCGACGCGGCACGCCGCCAAGGCATCCGCCGCGCGCATTCGGCGACGCATATTTTGCACTACGCTTTGCAAAAACACTTGGGCAAGCACGCCCAGCAGCAGGGCTCGAAAGTCGACTTCGATCTGCTGCGGTTCGACTTTACCAACCCGACGGCCGTATCGCCGGAGCAAATCGCCGAAATCGAATCGGAAGTCAACGCGTTGGCCATGTCCAGCGCCAAGATCGGCTGGCGCAGCCTGCCCCTGGCTCAGGCGCGGGAAACCGGGGCCATGATGCTTTTCGGCGAGAAATATCCGGACATCGTGCGGATGGTCTCGATCGGCGATTTCAGCAAGGAGCTGTGCGGCGGCACGCACCTGGACAACAGCGGACAGGTGGGGCTCTTTAAAATCGTCGGCGAAGAAAGCGTGGCGGCCGGCACCCGGCGGATCACGGCGCTGACCGGCACGGCCGCGCTGGCGCACGTGCGTCAGCAGGAAGCGGCGCTTGTGGAAACGGCCTCGGTCTTGCGCATCCCGCCGGCCGACGTGCCCCAGCGCGTGGCGGCCCTGACCAAGGAACTGCGCGAATTGAAAAAACAGCTTGCCTCGGCGCCCCGCGCGGGCGGGGTCACGGCCGAAAAACTATTGGCCGGCGCCGCCGACGTGGGCGGCGTCAAGGTGGTCGTCTCCGAAGCGCCCGGGGCCGATGCCGGAGTGATGCGGCAACTGATCGACCAGTTGCGAAAAACCTCCAGCCCCGTGGCCGTGCTGTTGGGAAGCGGCGGCGACGGCAAAGTCACGCTGGTGGCCGGCATCAGTCGCGACTTGCAAGAGCAAGGCCTCAATGCCGGACAATGGATCCGCAGCGCCGCGGAGGTCGTCGGCGGCAGCGGCGGCGGCAAGCCCGACATGGCCCAAGCCGGCGGCAAACATCCGGAAAAACTGGCCGAAGCCCTGGAAGCCGCCCGCAAGAACATCCATTCGCTGCTCAAGAGCGTTGCCGCATCCTGAAGTCGCGGGAGCCCCGACCTACCTTCACTCGTTGGCCGCAGGGCCGCGGGCGTTTACAACAGTTTCTTCAGCGCGCCAAGCGCCGCGTCGTAGTTCGGCTCTTGGGCCACTTCTTTGACTTGTTCGGCGTAGACCACTTTGCCGTCCTTATCGAGCACGAACGCGCCGCGGGCCAGAATCTTCAGCTCCTCGATCAGCATTCCCCAGTTCTGGCCGAAGCTGCGGTCTTGATAGTCGCTCAGAGCCCGCATGTTGGTGATGTGCTCGGCGCCGCAGAAGCGATTCATGGCAAAGGGCAGATCGAGGCTCACCGTGATCGCGTTGACCCGGTCGCCCAAGGACGCGAGCTGTTCGTTGAATTTTTTGGTCTGTATCTGGCAAACTGGGGTATCGAGGGAAGGCACAACGCTGATAAACGTCGGTTTCCCTTTCAAGTCGGCCGGCCTGACGGTGACCAGCGCGCCTTTTTCGAAATTGTGCAGTTGGAAATCGGGGGCTTTCTGTCCCACGGCCACCGCGTTGCCGGCCAGGGTCATGGGGTTGCCTTTGAATGTAACGGCGCCAGAGCGAGACATGAGTAGTTTCCTTTCGAGTGATAGCGTCAAACCGCGGGTCTGCTCGGTAGTATCGCCGAATCGCGCAGACGTTCAAGGGGCAGGCGAAATGAATTTCTGCTAGCGGGTATTGCCAGTCGCACAAGAAGGAGTAAGATGCGCAGTCGTGTGGCGTTTGCTGAATTTGCCGAGCAGAATGCCCGCACAGCTCCTCATTTAGGCGGCCCTTCTAATGTTGACGGAGCAACTTCCATGGTTCAAGTCTCTTTAGCGCGCGGCTGGAATCTCGACATAGAACGCGGACCCGATTGGCTCTTCGTGCGTCCTCGCCGACGGGGCATCATGGCGTCGAAAACGCCCCCCCTGGCCGAGCATGTCTGGTTCCTGCTGGAACAGAATTTCACCTACCGGCTGGTCTTGGAGATGAGCGACATCGATCGCCTCGACAGCTACCTGATTGGCCAGCTCGTCTGGCTGCAAAAGCAGATCCAGGCTCACGAGGGGATGATCCGCATTTGCGGGCTGTCCAGCGGCAATCAAGAAATCCTGCAGGCGAGCAAATTGGACAGCCATTTCGCGCCTTTTCGCGATCGCGAAGAGGCCGTGATGGGTCAGTCGCGCCCCAAGCAGCCGCGCTAGGCTGCCGCCCGGATCATGCACAGGGCTGCGCGGTTCCGTTTTCGGTCGCGCGTGCCGGCCGGCGGCCGGCTGAGAGACTGGTTCGGTCAACGGGTCGCTTACAACCAGTTGACTTCCAGTTGGTTTTCGATGCGATCGACGCCTTCCACCCAACGCAGCGCCTCTTGCGCCATCTGCTTCTGGTAGTACGAGTTCACCACTCCCCGCAACACCACCCGTCCCTGCTCGGTCTCAAAACGCAGATTGCGACGCCTCAAATGAGGGTTCTTGTCGATGGCCTTCGAAATCAGGGAATCCAGGGTTGACTCGTCAGTCGCCATAAAAATCTTCCGCTAACCACAAGCCGGGTGAATTGGCTGATCGCAGTTACTTGGCCGCGCGGCGCTGGGTTCGCGCGCGACGTTGTATCCATCGACACTCTAGGTTGGATACGTAAAATATTCTTAAGAATTAGACTGAGTGTTTTTCTAAGTTAGGGTAAACTTAAGCGAATGTTCGGGTTTTAACGCTCGCACGACTTTTTCTGGCTCGTGCGTCCATGAAAAACCGCGAAAAATGGCGTAGCTTAGTGTATGGCCACCGCGCTAAGTACCCAGTTACCAACACTATCCGAGAAGTCTTCCGGACGGCTGCGTTTACGTCGGGCCAGATCGCTCGATGAAGTCGACGCTTGGGAGGACGCGTGGCGCGCGATGGGAACCCAGGTTGCTTATCCGCTTTCGCAGTTTAGCTGGACGCGCGCCTGCCTTTCGACTTTCTCGGACGACGGCGTCCCACACCTGGTTGCCGCGGCGCGCCGCCAGCGGCTTGTCGCCCTGGCCCCGCTGGTCAATAAACGGCACAACGGCGTCTGCCGGCTGTTTCTGGCGGGAGTCAGCCAACTCTACGAGCCGATGGATTTTGCCTGGACCGAGAACAAGGCCCTGGCACGGCTGGCACGGTCCTTGGTGCGCAACGGAACGCCTTTGGTGCTGGAACGCATCGCGGCCGATTCGCCAACCGTACACCTGCTCAAGCGCGCCTATCGCGGCCGGGCCATCGTCATCACGCGGCCACAGGCCGCCTGCCCCTATATCGCGCTGGACGAAAGCTGGTTCGAGCCTGACGCGCGTCTCAACTCGGGACGCCGCAGCGATCTACGCCGGGCGCGGCGCAAGGCGGAGCAAATGGGGCAAGTCACGACCGAAATCCACACCCCCGACTTGGACGAGCTGCCCGAGTTGCTCGACACGGCTTTCGAGGTGGAAGCCAGGTCGTGGAAAGGCGAGGCCGGCACGGCCTTGAATCACGACGCCCAGCGGGCCGTCTTCTACCGGCAATATGCCGAGGCGGCCTGCATCGAAGGCATCCTGCGGATTTGCTTTCTGCGGATCGGCGATCGCGTGGCAGCCATGCAGTTGGCCGTCGAGCACGGTGACGGGTTCTGGCTGCTGAAAGTCGGCTACGACGCTCACTTTGCCCAATGCTCGCCCGGCATGCTGCTGATGCGCGATACGATTCGTTACGCGGCCGAGGCCGGGTTGCGCAGCTACGAGTTTTTGGGTCGCGCCGAGACCTGGACGGAAGTCTGGACCCAAACGGAGCATCCTTACGTGTCGCTGCGCGTCTATCCGTTGGGAGTGCGGGGCCTGACGGCTTTGGCGGCCGACGGCGTCGTGGCCCTCTATCGCCGCCGGAGAAAGAAATAATGCGGCTGGCAAGCGGCGCTCGCGCGATGGTCTCGAAGTGCATCCTGCCGCTGGCGCGACGCGCCGCCAAGGCCTACGTGGCCGGCGAGCGGCTGGAGGATGCACTGCGGGTCGCCGACAAGTTGTCCGAACGCGGCCTGGGCGTCACGTTGGGCTATTGGGACGCCGAGGATGACTCGCCCCGAGCGATCGCCGACGCTTATCTGGCCGCCATCCATGCCGTCGGCCAGCGCGAGCACGCGTACTTGTCGATCAAGGTGCCGTCGCTGGGCTTTTCCAACGAGCTGTTGGGCGAGGTCGTCGACGCGGCGTTGGCCGATCGGGTGCGGCTGCACTTCGACGCCCTGGGGCCCGAGACGGCCGCGCGGTCGCGAACGCTATGCGACGAGTTTCTCGATCGCGGCGCCGTGCTGAGCTATACCTTGCCCGGCCGCTGGGCTCGCAGCGTGCAAGACGCGGCCTGGGCCGCCGAGCGTGGGATCACGGTCCGCGTGGTTAAAGGCCAATGGGCCGACCCGGCCGATCCAGAGCGTGATTTGCGGCAAGGCTATTTGCAAGTGGTCGACGCGTTGGCCGGGCGAGCGCGGCACGTGGCGCTGGCCAGCCACGACGTGCCGCTGGTGGCCGAGGCCGCCGATCGACTGCAACGCGCTGGCACCTCGTGCGAGATGGAGCTGCTCCACGGTCTGCCAATGCGCCGCTCGTTGGAACTCGCCGACCAACTCGCGCTGGGCGTCCACGTCTACATTCCCTACGGCAAATCGTATCTGCCCTACGCGCTGTCGCGCATGCAGAGCAATCCGCGCATGCTGTGGTGGCTGATGCGCGATCTTCTGTCGGTGCGCAGTCCGCGGCCCGCGATCGGTGGTCCAGAGTATGCGCCGACTGGGCCGTAACGTTCGCTTTCTGCGACCCGCTATCCGGCCAGCCAGGCGGGGCGGTCGCCGGCTGGGGGCAGTTTGACGACCGAGACGCTGTTGATCGCCGGATGGGCCCGCACTTCGTCGAGCGCTTTCTGAGTGGGCGTCTGGTCCAGGTTCAGCACGCCGATCGCTTCGCCCCCTTTGGTCTCGCGGCCGACGGCCATCTGGGCGATGTTGATCTTGTGCGCGCCAAAAATCGTGCCCACGATGCCGATGATGCCGGGCACGTCGCGGTGCGTGAAGACCATCAACACGCCGTCGAGATAGGCGTCGAGGCGGAAGTCGTCGAGCTGCACCAGCCGCAGCATATCGACGCCGAAGACCGTGGCGGCAGCCTTGTGGGTTTTCGTGTCGGTTTCGACTTCGGCCACCACCAGCGACGAAAAGGCGCCGGTCTCGGCGCGGCGTCGCTCGACCAGTTCGATCCCCCGTTCGCGCAGCAGCACCTCGGCGTTGACGATGTTGATCTCCTCTTCGAGCGCCGAGGCCAACAGCCCGGCGGCGAAACTGGCGGTGATCAGTTGCGTATTCTTGCCGGCCACTTCGCCGCGATACTCGAGCGTGCAGCGCTTGATGCTGGCCGATTCGAATTGCGCCAGCATGAGTCCCAGTCGATAGCCGACGTCCAAATAGCCGCGCAGCTCGGAGAGCGTCTTGGCGTCCAGCGGCGTCATGTTCACCGCGTGACGAATGGCACCGGTGGTCAGATAATCGACCAGCAGTCCGACTCCCTCGACCGCGACCTGCGCTTGGGCTTCTTCGGTGCTGGCGCCCAAGTGGGGCGTGCAAAGAACGCCCGGCATGCCGAACAGGGGGCTGTTCGTGCAGGGTTCGCTGAGGAAGACGTCCAGTGCGACGCCGGCGAGTTTGCCGCTTGTGAGCCCCTCGACCAGCGCGGCCTCGTCATAAATGCCGCCGCGGGCGCAGTTGATCAGCCGCACGCCGGGCCGCATTTGCTCGAGTTGCGGCCTGGCGATCAGATTGCGCGTGTCGTCGGTCAGCGGCGTGTGGACGGTGAGATAATCGATCTGCGGCAGCATGTCGGCCACGCTCGGTACCGGCTCGAACCCCAGCTCGGATATCCGTTCGGTCGAGAGGAACGGGTCGAAGCCGAGCACGCGCATCTGCAAGGCCTTGGCCCGGATGCCAACAGCCTGGCCGATGCGGCCCAAGCCGACGATGCCCAGCGTCTTGTTGGCCAGTTGCGTGCCCATGTAGCGGCCGCGATCCCACTTGCCCTCGATCAGGCTTTGATAGGCCGGCGCGATGTTGCGCGACAGGGCCAACATCATGGCGATCGTGTGCTCGGCCGTGCTGAGCGTGTTGCCGGCCGGCGTGTTCATCACCACGATGCCCAGCCGGGTCGCGGCCTTCGAGTCGATGTTGTCGGTGCCGACGCCGGCTCGCACGATGGCCTTCAGGCGATGGTTGCCTTCGAGCACGTCGGCCGTGATTTTGACGCCGCTGCGGCAGATCGCGCCGTCGAATTGGGCCAGAGCGGCCCGCAGGCCTTCGCCCTTCAGACCCGTGCGCACTTCATATTCGATGCCCTGGGCGGCAGCCAACAAATCGAGCCCCTCTTGGGCCAGCGTATCCAACACGATCACTTTGGGCATGATGATTCTCGGATGGCGTGCGATTGAATGACTCGGCTGGCAGCGGCCGCGGCGGCGCCGAGTGTCACGCGATGTCCCATTTCGTCGAGCACCAACTCGATGGCAGAGAGCGTGGCGATGATATCCAGCTCGTCGATCAGGCCGAAATGGGCCAGGCGAAATATCTTGCCCTTGAGCGCCAGTTGGCCGCCGGCCAGCTTGACGCCAAAACGACTTTCCAGCCGCTTGAGAAAGGCCGGCCCGTCGAGACCTTCCGGAATGCGCACCGCCGTCATGCCTTCGGCCGGCCGGGCGGCGAAAATCTCCAGCCCCAGGGCCTGCATGCCGGCGATCGTGGCGCGACTCAACAGTGCCGAGCGGGCCCAAACGGCCTCAATGCCTTCGGCGCGTATCAGCTTGAGCGATTCGGCCAGCCCAGCGATCAACGTGTTCGCCGGCGTCCAGGGCGTGTCGGGGCCTTCGCCCGGCTTGCTGCCGCGTAGTTTGGCGCGGTGCAGCTTGAGATCGAAATAAAAGGCCTGCGGCTCGACCCGTTCCATCTGGCGCCAGGCGGCTTCGCTCACCGCCAGACACGCCAGGCCGGGCGGAATCATCAGGGCTTTTTGCGAACCGACGACCAGCACGTCGATCTGCCACAAGTCGGTCAGGCAGGGCATGGCGCCGGCGCCGCTGATGGCGTCGACCACCCAGAGTGCATCGCTTTGGGCAACCACCTGGCCGATCGCTTGCACGTCGTGGCCCACGCCGGTGCTGCTCTCCATCAGCGTGCCGAACACGGCCACCGCGTCGGGATGTTCGGACAACAGTTTTGCCACGTCGGCGGCTTCGACCGCCTGGCCCCAGGCAACGGCGTGGCGAACCACCTGGATGCCAAAACGGACGCAAATATCGGCCCAGCGGCGCGAGAACACGCCCGACTCAAGTACGATGGCTTTGCCGCCTCGAGGAATCAGATTGACCACGGCGGCTTCCATCGCCCCCGTGCCGGAACTGGTCAGAACGAGCACGTCGTTTTCGGTCCGAAAGACGTCCTGCAGCCCCGCCAGAACTTCAGCCAGGAGGCGGCGGAACTCGGCCGTGCGGTGGTGGGTCACCTGCCGGGCCATGGCCAGGCGAGCCGGCTCGGGCACTTGGGTCGGACCGGGAGTCATCAAGCGTTGTTGGGGCATCGTGGGCAGTGTTGGGACGGAAGCTCGGGAAAGGGCCCTATTGTAGGCGGACAAACTTTCTTTGACCATTGGGGGGACACGGTTTAAGTCGTGCCGGTTCAAGCGGAAATGGACGCCCACAGTCGCGCGTGGCCGAGTCCATTCCTCGGCTTCCAGAGGTGTGCAGGATCAGCGCTACGGCCTGTGCCCAGGAGCGCGCATGCCAGGCAAAGTTCGCCCAGGTCTAGCGGTTTGCGACCTAAAATAACCCACCGGACTGGCATTTGCCAAGTTACCGCATGTTTGGCACGTCAAATGCTTTTCAGTGAGTCATCTGAGCGCGATGCTGTTTATAGGGGATGGGCCAGGCGATCGGTCGACTAAAGTTTTTGTTTTCCGCACGAGAAAGGCAGCCATCATGGCCGTGGATTTGAGCACGTATTATCTGGGTCTGAAACTTGCCAACCCGATTGTCGTGTCCGCCTGTCCGCTGACGTCCGAACTGGACGTGTTGCGGCGGCTGGCAGATTTTGGGGCCGCGGCCGTGGTTTTGCCGTCGTTGTTCGAGGAGCAACTCGATCGCGAACAGGCCGACAGTCAGCAGGCCGCGATTCCCCTGGCGAGCTCGCCGGGCGAGAGCCTGGCTCATTTCCACGAACTGAAAGAATACAACCGCGGTCCGGACGCGTATCTGGCCTATTTGGCCACTGCAAAAAAGGCGGTTTCGATTCCGATCATCGGCAGCCTGAATGCCACCTCGCCGGGCGATTGGATTCGCTACGCAAAGCGAATCCAGGACGCGGGGGCCGACGCTTTGGAATTGAACATTTATTTCGTCGTGACGGATCCCGACGTGACGAGTCGCGAGGTCGAAGCCCGCTATGTCGAGTTGGTATCGACGGTGCGCAACGAGATTTCGATACCGTTGGCGGTCAAGATCGGGCCGTATTTCACGGCATTGCCGAACGTGGCACGGCGATTGGTCGAAGCGGGGGCCGATGGGCTGGTGCTGTTCAATCGCTTCTTGCAGCCTGACATCGACCTGAATTCACTGCGCGCCGTTCCAAATCTGGCGCTGAGCACGCCCGACGAGTTGCGCGTTCCGTTGCGCTGGATCGCTCTGCTGTGCGGCCGATTGAATGCCTCGTTGGCGGCGACGACCGGAGCCCATTTTCCGGACGACGCGATCAAGCTGCTTCTGGCCGGAGCCGACGTGGTGATGGTGGCCTCAACCTTATATCGGCACGGCGTGGAGGTGTTGCGCACGCTGGTGGACGGGGTGGGGTATTGGCTCGAAACCAACGAATATCATTCGCTGGAGCAAATGAAAGGAATGCTGAGCCAGCGGAAATGTCCCGATGAAGCGGCCTTCGAAAGGGCCAATTACACCAAGGCCCTGGCTTCGTTTCTCAGCGCGACCGAGCGCAACAACGATGCGGCGGATGCGAACACTTAGAGCCCCGGCGCGATGCAGGCGCGCAGCGACCGGGATGCAAACGCCTTAGCGTATCGCGGCCGGCGGCGCGGTGACCATCCGCGTGCCACCGGGCGGCGTCAACCCGGGATAAACCGGCGCACTCAGGGCGCCGATCCGCGAGGCCAGTTGCGGCTGGTGCGGGTCGATCTGCAGGGAGCGTTGATAGTTGGCAAGCGCTTGGGTGCTTTCGCCGGCGTCTTCGCGCAATTTGCCCAGCGCCGCCAGCGCGCGGGCATTCATCGGGTCGACGTTCACCGCTTCGATCAACTGGCTCTTGGCGGCATCGCGATTGCCCGACTCTTCATAGAGTCGAGCCAACTCGATTTTCGGCGCCGGCAAAGAAGGATTGCGCGCGGACCAGTTTTCCATCAGCTTAAAGGCGTCGCCGCTGCGCCCTTGTTCGACCAACAGCACGGCCAGCCCGCGGTAGCAGTCTTGATAATTGGGATCGTGGTCGAGGCACTGGTGGTAATAGCTCTCGGCCTGCTGCGCGTCGGTTTTTTGATTGTGCAGCTTGCCGAGCTCATGATAGGTTCGCGCAAGATTGTAATAGCCGTCGGGATTATTGGGGTCGGACTGGATCGCTTGCTGGAAGCGTTGTTGCGCGCCTTGATAGTAGGCCTGCTCGAACATTCTGGCGCCTTCCGAGTTCTGGCTGTGCGAGATCATCTGGCAGCCGGAGCCGGCCACGAGCAGGCCGAGCGCCACGCACACGGCTGGCCGGCAAACGTAACGCAGATGGGTACTGTTTGAAAACACGGCTTCGAGCGAGCAGGTGTACGATGAAAAACTCGGCACGCGACGTGGCCGAAAGATAGGATGCGACGGGAAAATACTCGCCGTCCCGGAGAGAAGCAAGACCACTTTCAGGCCGAGGCAAAAATGCGGTAAAGCCGCGTGCCGGATCATCCGATCCGCGGCTTTACCGAGATTCGTTGCGACGCATGCGCCGCCATGCCAGCAAAGTCGCCGTCGAGATCCCGCGTGCTATCACTCGTCGTCGCCGTGGCTTCGATCTGCGGTCGCGGGGGCGGCAAAGCCCTTCGTTTTTTCATAGCCCAGGTCGCGGAGCACTTCGAGCACTTCGCTGCACGTGGGGAACATGCGGCCGCTGGAGCGCTTGTATCTCTCGAGCGCGTGCATGAATTCGACTTCGGCGTCAGTGTACTCGCGTTCGCAGGTGGTGGGGTCGATCTGGCGGCGACGATTGACCTTCTCGCGGCGGACGCCCGTGCGTCGTTCCGCGACGACTGCAATATTAGCCGCGCGGCGATCCGCCTTGCGGCGATCGCGGTCTTTTCGCGAATCAACGGCCACCACTGCGCTTGCTTTCTTGATCTTGGCCAAGTCAGGTTCCTCCCTTTCGACGAAGTCCAGCAAGGTTTCGACGCCCCCAACCGTACTATGAAATCGGAGGTTCAGGCTGGAAAAATTCAGCTTCTGGGCAAAATGGGTGGATCTACTGGTTTATCCGGATAGGACAAACAGTGCCTCTGGCGCAAGAAAATCGGTCGCGCCGAGGTCCGGTCATGGCGTCGGGCAGACCGCCGGCGAAACGTTGATACTGCGGCCATGCAATCCGCGCAGATCGCCACGCCCTCGCGGCCATCCGACATCCCCGGGCAGAATTTTCCGGATAGTCGGATTGTGCCGCCAGATTGGCCGATATTTGCCGACCTCGTGAGTCGATGACATCGGCTAAAGGATGCTGTTGCCAGATTGCGCCGAGACGCCGTGCTTGGCGCGCCTCGGCATCCCCTCTAGCGTTCCTATCATGGACGAGACCCCTCTTATGGCCATCGCAGAACCATCGCTCGACGTCAAACCGACCGAAGAACCCGCGTCGATCGCCTTGCATCGGATCGATTTCCGCTACGAGCCCTTTCCGATCGGCTTCGCGTCGAACGTGATCAGCCCGCAGTTTTACAACCGTCTGCTGGAGGCCTGGCCCTCCAAAGATCTCTTTGCGCACATACCGGGCTATGGCAACAAATTCTCGCTCTCCCCGCGGCACAATTTGGACGGCTACCGATCGTACATTTCGGCGTCCGAACCGTGGCTCTTGTTCCTGCAGATGATCCAGTCGCAGCCTTTCATCGAATACGTGCTGGAATGCCTGCGCGGGCACAATATCGACCTGGGCTACAACGCGGACCAGCTCTCATCGCGGTTTGAGTTTTCGATGCTCTCGGGCGAGGGCGGCAACATGCTCCCGCACACCGACGCGCCGCAAAAGCTGATTACGCTGGTGATCTACATGGCCCGTGCGGGCGAATGGAATCCGGCCTGGGGCGGCGGCACCTCGGTGCTCAAGCCCAAGGACATCCGCAAGAATTACAACCATCTTAACACCTATCTCGACTTCGACGCGACGGAGTGTTTGCACACCTATCCGTTTGTCGGGAATGGATGCGTGGTTTTCATCAAGACGTTCAACTCGTACCACGCCGTCCAGCCGCTGCGGGGTCCCGCCAATGCCCTGCGCAAGAGCCTGACGATCAACATCGAGTGCAAGCACGATCCTCACCAGGCTTATCTACAGCAGCACAAGCCGGCGTTCCGCAAATAGGCGATCGCAAGGCGCTAGGCGGGCGAGCCGGCTGCCTTGGTGAAGATGGCGTTGTAGCCAATCGACTCGGGGTCCTGTCCCCGGGCGAGAGCCGCCTTGCCCAGGGCCGTATCGTGGCGCATCGCCAGCGAGTATCCGGCCCGATCCATGAACTGGTAGACGTCGGCTTTGAAGCGTGCGTTGATTTCGACCTGCACGCTCCGGGGACCATCGTTTCGCGTCAGCAACGCGTGCATGCCCTGCAACACGAGCATCTCGTTGCCGTCGACGTCGATCTTGATATGGTCGGCCGCACGAATCGCCCCCATCTCAATCAATCGATCGACCGTCGTCGCGTACTTGTATTCGGCGAAGGCGGGCTGAAAGGACTGATCGTTGGCGTCGCGATGGTCGTTGAGCTGGCTCATCGAAGAGCCCGCGTCGGTCTGGTAATAATTGAAATCGAAAAAGCCCTCGCGATCATTCAGCGCGCACGACATGATCTTGGTCCAGGGCGCGACGCCATTGCGGCTGACGTTGTGCAGCAGACTGCCGACATTGGCCACGTGGGGTTCGAAGGCATAGACCATTCCCTCGGCTCCGACCCGCTTGCCGGCCAGCAGCGTATACAATCCGATGTTCGCGCCGACGTCGTAGAAGACTTCGCCCGGCTTGACGAACGTGTCGATCCAGGCGACGGTGCCGGCTTCCTTGGTCGTCAGAGTCCGTGCCCGCCAAACCTCGGCCGCGGTCTCGCAACGAAATTCGTATTGATGATGGCCGTCATCGACCCGCACGTGCTGCACGAGCTGCTTGCGAAGGTCGAAGCATTGCTGTTCGGTCAATTGGAATGTTTTGGGCGCGGGTTGCGTCGTAGCGGCCATGGGAACGCCTCGATGCGCGGAGAAAAAGTTCGGGGAGGCAGGCCGAATTGTTCTCGCTTTCGAGCACCGGGTCAACGCCAGCTTGCGGCAGTGCGTGCACGCGTCCAATGCCAAGAGCCAGCTACGAGCGATGCGAAGAGTCCGCAAGCGGCATGGCGCGCAGCAAGAGGTGGAGCGTTTCAGTCACCGACTGGGTGACGGGCCTGAAGCCCTCGCTCATTTGCGCGGCCCAGGGGGGCTCGTCGTCGACCGTGTTGGAGTCGACGTCGATGATCCCCCTGGTTCCGCCGATGCCAGGCACATAAAGCACCAGCGTCGCCAGGCCTTGGCCGGTCTCTTTGGCCAAAGTCTCATAAGGAGCGTCGGCCAGAGCGGCACTTTGAATGGCAAGCAATTCCGGCATGATGGGAAACTCGGACAAAGCCAGCGCCCGTCGAGATGCGCGAAGCGTGAGAGCCGATGTTTGGGCGTTTTGATTTCTAGCCGCCGAAACCGGGGCGACATGCGCCACGGCGCGCACCGCAGAACGCAGCACCGGAACGACGACGATCAACAGGCCGGCGGCGATGGCCGACGCCGTGACGGTCACCAAAACGCGCCGCGCCGGCGAGAGCCGCGGACGCACGTCGCAGAGCACGCGGGCCGCCATGTCGGCCGGCGCCTCGGGCATGGCCAGCGCGTAGAATCCATCCAGCAATACGCCGTAGGCTATCGCCACGTCGCGACACTCGGGGCACGCCTCGCAGTGCAGCCGCAACTCGGCATCCCACTCGGGACGCCAGCGCGCGTCGAGCACTTGATTGAGTCGATCTTCAAACTCTTCGCACTGCATGCCGCGACTCCTGCACCACTCCGCGATCTCTCAAATGAGCGATCAATTCACGCCGCGCTCGATGGACCCAAGTTTTCACCGTGCCCAACGGACATTCCAGCGTGGCACTGATTTCGGCGTAGCTCAATTCCTGTTCATGAAACAGCAGAAACGCCTGGCGATATTCGAACCGCAGCCCGGCCAACGCCAACTCGACCTCTTCGGCCAGGTTCTGCGCCAGGGTGATCTCCAGGGCATCGTCGCTCAGATGATCGATCAGTGAATTCATTACCGGCTGCCGCATGCGCGCCGCCAGCAGCGTGCGGCAGCGATTGCCCGCGATGGCCAACAGCCACGGCAGAAAGTCCCGCTGTGAGTCCCAGCCGCGCAAACTACGCAACGCCCGAACAAACGACTCCTGAGTCACATCCTCGGCATCCTGGCGATGACGCAGCATGCGATAACAAAGGCCGAACACCGCCCCGCGATAGGCGTCGACCAACTCCACTATGGCGGACTGATCGCCTCGCAGGCACCGGGTGACTAACTCACGCACGTCGTCGGACACGAACAAGTTCCTCAACGATCCGGCAAGTCGGTCATAGAAGAATACCGCCAGATGCCGGGCAAAGTTTCAAAACCCAGCGATTACCGGCTTGTAGACTGATTGTAGGAGAACGCGGCTGAAAAGGCCACCGAAAACGGGCGGAAAACGGGCGCTCTCAAGCAGTTCGCAATTCCCCAAGAAAGGCCCGCATCGCAAGCCACGGAGAATCCTATCGGTGAATCGACGCGCAAATATCGCGCAGCTCGCGCACCGTGACTTCTTCCAGCCGCCGGCCGCGGCGGTCGAGGTGCTCGTTGATTTTCGTGGCGGTTTCCTGCATCACCGAGTGCGTCTCTTCCGAACCCCCGCAGAGCACGAAATTCTTGCCACGCGTAAGCCGCGTGTGTCCATCTTCGGCGTCAAACGCCAGGCCGAATAGTGCCGCGGCTTGTGCCTTTTTGTGGACAGCTTTCATGGGCAGGTCGCGCTCCAAAGTCTTCGCAGAGCCGAAAAAGTCTCCAATCGACCCAGCTTCACAAGTATACGACCGCGCCGATTCGACGGTCAAGGTCGAGTCGCTGCCACGCCAATCGTGTGTAACCTAGCTGCTACTAACCGCTTCGCGCACCATCTGGCGGGCCAACCGGAAGGCGGTCGACAGCGTGTTGATGCGCATTTCCATTTGATCGGCTGAAAAGTTGAACGGACTTTCGCTCGATGGCAGTCCGGCGATCGTAATGGTCAGGGGCAGCAGCTCCAAAAACTCGCGATATCGGCGGCGCAACGTTTCTTCGTCGACAGCCATAGCCTGGCTCCTGTTCGCAGTAGGGGTCCCATCACGGGCCAACGCAAACGTGCTTTGCCCACCTTCACAAATATCCGCTGGGCAGCACGTGGGCAAGTCAATTGTCCCCCCCGGCCGCGCGCGGTGGCATGGCGCATCGATCGAACGAGAGTGGCGAACAATCTCCAGCCTCGAAAGTCCACGCTAACGGCGCTTGCGAAACTTGCTCAGCATGGCCGCGGCGGCTTCCTGGCTGTCTTTGGTCGCATCAGAAATCCTGGGCAACTTGCCCGGCGGTTTCTTGCCATGCGGCGCCGGGGTTCTGGCTTCTTGTTGAGCCATGGTTTCCGGCGTCAACGTTTGCGTGGTACCCAAACGGATCGAGTCCGTATCGCTCAGGCTGGCGGCTTGAGTTTCCTGGGCCGCCGCAGGCTTCGGCTCGGCCGCCGGTTCGCCGGATGCCAGCCATTGAGTCACGTCCACCGGATTCTTGGCGGCATCATGCGCCGTGCGGGCAACCGCTTCCTTGATATCTCCGACGGGGGGACGTTTTTTCGCGGCCAGGCCATGCGCCACGTGAATCTCGAACCGCAACGGCCCGATCGTCAAACGATCGCCTGGTTTCAGTTCGCGCTCGCCGACTACGCGCTCGTCGTTGATGTACGTGCCGTTCTTGCTGCCGAAGTCGCG